>NZ_JBJDRK010000004.1:0-121776 GCF_044987405.1 Microbacterium sp. ZW T2_14
CGTACATATAGGCCAAGTCACGGCGCACCGCGGGCGCAGCGCAGCGCGGCGCGAACGCGGGCGCACCGCGGCGCACTGCGGGCGCGGCGCGGCCGCACCGCGGTCGCTCGACGGAGAGGCGCCTACTCGACAGTGACGGACTTGGCGAGGTTGCGCGGCTGGTCGACGTCGAGGCCCTTGGCGGTCGCCAGGCCCATCGCGAAGATGTGCAGCGGCACGACGGCGAGGAGCGGCTCGAAGAAGGGGCCCGCGAGCGGGATGCGCAGCACCTCGTCGGCCTTGGGCAGGACCGCGGCGTCGCCCTCTTCGGCGATCGCGATGACGCGGGCGCCGCGGGCGCGGATCTCCTCGATGCTCGAGATCACCTTCTTGTGCATCTCAGCCGACTTGCGGGGCGAGGGCACGATCACGAACACGGGCTGACCGGGCTCGATGAGGGCGATGGGTCCGTGCTTCAGCTCGCCGGCGGCGAAGCCCTCGGCGTGGATGTACGCGAGCTCCTTGAGCTTGAGCGCGCCTTCGAGGGCGATCGGATAGCCGACGTGGCGGCCGAGGAACAGCACCGAGCGGGTGTCGGCCATCCAGTGCGCGAACTGTTCGATGCGGGGCTGCTCCCGCTCGAGGATCTGGGAGATCTTGCCGGGGATGGCCTCGAGCTCGCGCACGTGGTCGGCGGCATCCGTCGCGGTGATCGACCCGCGGACGCGGCCGATGTGCAGACCCATCAGGTACAGCGCGGTGATCTGCGCCACGAACGCCTTGGTCGAGGCGACCGCGACCTCGGGGCCTGCGTGCGTGTAGACGATCGCATCGGACTCGCGCGGGATGGTGGCGCCCTGCGTGTTGCAGATCGACAGCGTCTTCGCGCCGCGCTCGCGGGCGTACTTCACGGCCATGAGCGTGTCCATGGTCTCGCCCGACTGGCTGATCGACACCACGAGGGTGTCGGGCCCGATCACCGGGTCGCGGTAGCGGAACTCGTGCGCGAGCTCGACATCGACCGGGATGCGGGTCCACTGCTCGATCGCGTACTTGCCGACCTGGCCGGCGTAGGCGGCGGTGCCGCAGGCGATCACGATGATGCGCGAGATGCCGGCGAACAGGTCGTCGAGGCCGTCCAGCTCCGGAATGACGACCTGGCCGTCGCGGACGCGGCCGCGCAGCGTGTTGGCCACGGCATCCGGCTCTTCCGAGACCTCCTTGGCCATGAACGACGACCAGCCGCCCTTCTCGGCGGCCGCGGCATCCCACGTCACCTCGAACGGTTCGACCTCCACCGCGTTGCCCGCGAAGTCGGTGACCTCGACGCCCGCGGGCGTGATCGCGACGATCTGGTCCTGGCCGATGGCGAGGGCGTTGCGGGTGTGCTCGACGAAGGCGGCGACGTCCGAGCCGAGGAAGTTCTCACCCTCGCCCAGCCCGATGACGAGGGGCGAGTTGCGGCGCGCGCCGACGACGAGCCCGGGCTGGTCCTGGTGCATCGCGAGCAGTGTGAAGGCGCCCTCGAGGCGCGCGACGACGGCGCGGAAGGCTTCGACGAGATCCCCGGTGCGGTCGTACTCGCGGCCGAGCAGCACGGCCGCGACCTCGGTGTCGGTCTCGCTGCGGAAGGTGAAACCGTCGGCGAGGAGCTCTTCCTTGAGCTCGGAGAAATTCTCGATGATGCCGTTGTGGATGACCGCGAGCTTGTCGTCGTCGGCGAGGTGCGGATGCGCGTTGCCGTCGGTGGGGCCGCCGTGGGTCGCCCACCGGGTGTGGCCGATGCCGGTGGTGCCGTCGGCGAGCGGTCGGGCGGCGAGATCGTCGCGCAGCACCTGCAGCTTGCCGGCACGCTTGCGCATGCCCAGACCTCCGTCGCCGTCGATCACGGCGATGCCGGCGGAGTCGTAGCCGCGGTATTCGAGCCGCGAGAGCCCCGAGATCAGCACGGCCTGGCTCTGCCGCGGTCCCACGTATCCGACGATTCCACACATGCCGTCCATGGTAGGCGGCGGGTTTTGCGCGGCTCCCTTACGAATACCGGATGCCGGGAGCCCGGCCGTTCGGAGAGCCGAGGTCGCAACGACACGCTTCGTCTCGCTGGCGCTCGCTCAGCGACCGGGAGCCCAGGTACCCGGGAGACACGCTTCGTCTCGCTGGCGCTCGCTCAGCGACCGGGACCCAGCTACCCGCGGAGACACGTTTCGCGATGGGAACCGGGGCTGCGGTGCCGTCAGCTGGGTCGGCCCCGGTCGCTGAGCGAGGGAGGAACGACCGAGACGAAGCGCCACTTCGGACCCGGTCGCTGAGCGAGGGAGGAACGACCGAGACGAAGCGCCACTTCGGACCCGGTCGCTGAGCGAGGCAGGAACGACCGAGACGAAGCGCCACTTCGGACCCGGTCGCTGAGCGAGGGAGGAACGACCGAGACGAAGCGCCACCCGAGCGGGCGCTACAGCTTGCGCAGCAGGACCGTCTCCACCTTGTGGTCGGCGGCCTTCTGCAGCACGAGGTTGGCTCGGTGGCGCGTCGGCAGCACGTTCTCCTCGAGGTTGGGGAGGTTGATCGTGTTCCAGTAGCCGAGCGCCCGCTCCACGGCCTCTTCGTCCGAGAGCTGCGCGAAGACGTTGAAAAACGAGTTCGGGTTGCTGAACGCGGCCCGGCGCAGGGCGAGGAAGCGGTCCACGTACCACTGGGCGATGTGCGCGGCATCCGCGTCGACGAAGATCGAGAAGTCGAAGAGGTCGCTGACCGCCACGTCGTTGGGGGTGGGCGGCGGCTGCAGCACGTTGAGGCCCTCGACGATGACGATGTCGGGGCGGCGCACCGTCACGACGG
The DNA here is from genome assembly GCF_044987405.1 of Microbacterium sp. ZW T2_14. Lineage (NCBI taxonomy): Bacteria > Bacillati > Actinomycetota > Actinomycetes > Micrococcales > Microbacteriaceae > Microbacterium > Microbacterium sp. ZW T2_14. The sequence goes on from NZ_JBJDRK010000004.1 coordinate 2,818, forward strand.
CGTCGGGCACGATGTCGTAGCGCATGTGCGAGTAGAAGGGCGCGCGCACCTCGGGTGCGCCGCTCTTCACCTCGGTGAGGAACGACACCAGCGCCCGGCGGTCGTACGACTCGGGAAAGCCCTTGCGATCCATGAGGCCGCGCCGCTCGAGCTCGGCGTTCGGGTAAAGGAAACCGTCGGTCGTGACCAGCTCGACGCGCGGCGTCCCGGGCCAGCGCGAGGTGAGTTCGCGGAGCAGGCGCGCGATGGTCGACTTGCCGACCGCGACCGACCCCGCCACTCCGACGATGAACGGCGTCGTCGAGTCCGCCTCGCCGAGGAACCCGGACTCCTCGGCACCGAGCCGCTTCGTGGACTCGGCGTACAGCGACAGCAGCCGCGACAGCGGCACGTACACCTGCGCGACCTCGGCCATGTCGAGCCGATCGCCGAGACCGCGGATCTGGACGATCTCGGTCTCGCTCAGGGGCTGCGTCAGCCCGGCGGCCAGACGCGCCCAGTCGGCGCGATCGATCTCGCGGTACAGCGAGAGGACTGGGGTGATCGCACCTGTCTCGTAGGTGGTCGCTTCGTCGGCGGACATCGCGCCCATCGTAGCCGCTACGGCGGAGATGACGGATGCCGCGGCCGCCGGCATCCGTCGCCCCGCCGTTCCTCGCCCTGCCGCTACTCTGAACGCGTGCGCCTCGGAGTCCTCGATATCGGCTCGAACACCGTCCATCTGCTCGTCGCCGACGTCAGCCCCGGTGGCCGGCCGCTCGCGACGACGAGCCAGCGCACCGTGCTGCGCCTGATGCGCTATCTCGCGCCCGACGGCTCGATCACGGAAGAAGGAGTGGCCGCGCTCGTCGCAGCGGTCACCGAGGCGCGCGCGGTCGCGGCGGCCGAGCACGTCGACGAGCTGCTCGCGACGGCGACCTCGGCCGTCCGCGAAGCGACGAACGGCCACGAGGTCATCGCGCTGATCGAGGCGGCGCTCGGCGAGCCGCTCCAGGTGCTGGGCGGCGAGACGGAGGCGCGGTACACGTTCCTCGCGGTGCGCCGCTGGTTCGGCTGGGCGGCCGGGCAGATCCTGCTGTTCGACATCGGCGGGGGCTCGCTCGAGATCGCGGCCGGGCCCGACGAGCTGCCCGAGGCCGCGGCATCCGTCCCCCTCGGTGCCGGCCGCATGACGATCCAGTTCCTCCCCGACGACCCGCCCGGCGAGGCGGCGGTCGAGAAGCTCCGTGAGCATGCGCGCGCGACGCTCGCACCCGTGGCCGCGTCGTTCGGCACCCTCGCCCGACCGGATCACGTCGTCGGCTCTTCGAAGGCGATCCGCTCGCTCGCGAAGCTGGTCGGCTATCCGGTGCCGGGCTGGTCGGGGATCGAACGGATGCTGCTGCCCCGCGCTTCGCTCAGCTCGTGGATTCCGCGCCTCGCGCGCATCCCCGCGTCGGCGCGACAGGAACTGCCCGGCATCACGCCCGACCGGACGTTCCAGATCGTCGCCGGCGCCGTCGTGCTGCACGAGGCGATGCGTGCGCTCGACGTGGACGAGCTCGAGGTCTCGCCGTGGGCGCTGCGCGAGGGCGTGCTGCTGCGCTATATCGAGTCGCTCAGCTGGAGCGCCCCGGCCGCCTGATCCACGCCCGCGACCGCCGGTCTATGCCGCGATGCGCTCGGTGAAAGCCGTGTGGATGCCGGAGATCGCGATCCCGGCCAGGTGCCATTCCCGCGCGCCTTCCACGCCCAGGGCGACCGTGCGAGGACCGTCGATGAGTTCGGGGTTGATCCGCCGGTGGTCGCCCATGCCGTCGATCGTGGCCATGACGGCGACCGCGAGATCGCGCTCGCTCACCCCGGCCCTCATGCGCAGCCCGAAGGCGGCGTTGAGTACACGGTAGAGCTCGGCCATCCGGTCCAGGTACCGGCCGACGATCTCGGACAGCAGAGCGCGGATCTCCTCGCCGCCCGGCACGGCGTCCCCGCTCGAGAGCGCCGCAGACATCGTGCGGTACACGCGCCAGGCGACGGTGTCCTCGACGGCGGCCATGTTGTGCGCGACTGCCGCACGCAGGACCTCGCGAAGGGCCGCCTCCTGCTGCTCGGGCGAGCCACCGGCGGCGGCGCTGCCGGTCAGGGCCTGCTCGATGAAGCCGAGCGTCTCGTCGTCGAAGCCGGTCTCGAACCCGGGATCGGCCTCGAACAGGGCACGCACCAGATCGGCGACGAACGCGGCGCGGTCGGGCCAGATGCGGAAGACCGTGGAGCGCGGCACGCCCGCGGCGCGGATCAGGTCTTCCAGTTCGATGTTCGCGTAGTCGAGCTGCAGCCCTTCGGCCTTGACCCGCTCGACGGCGACCTCGAGCATGAGGGCACGCGTCTGACCGGCGGGTCGGCGCGATCGAGGTCCTGGGTCCGGCATCCTCCGATTATCCCGCGGGATTCCGGCGATTGCCTCCGGGCGCCGAACCGGGGGCGAGATCCGGTGCCGGGTCCCCAGAACCCGGCACCGACCTGGTCCTCCGCACGACGGCATGGGGCCGTCGGCCGATCGCCGTGCTCGCCCCCCAGGTTCGAGCACCCTCGTCACTCTAGAGACTGGGAGTCTCAGGTCTCAACTCCGAGTCAGTCGCTGAGCACGATCTGGTCGACCATCAGATGCCCCCATTCGCCCGTCGCATCGTCGAGCAACTGGATCTGCGCCGTCCGGCCGGCGAACTCTCTCACATCCCACTCGACCGGGCGGAGCCCTGCCGAATCCTCACCTGTCGCGCTGCGAACAGGCTGACCGTCGACGAGCAGCTGCACGGACGTGGCCGGCTCCATGCCCAGCGGATGGTCGCCGCCGCCGACCAGAAGGTGAAGGAAGTTCCGGTCGATCGTGAAGGCCGGTGATGTGATCGTGCCGGTCGCCGAGTCTCCCCCACCCGCGAAGGTGTCGGCGGTCTGGGCTCCGACCTGACCGACCAGGCTCGCGGAGCTGGGACCGGCGGCGGCGAAGTTCCCCGTCGCCGTCCATCCCTCTCCCCACGAGGTGTCCTCGAAGTCGCCGATGATCTTCGCGGGCCGCTGCACGACACTGCCGAACTCCGTGATCGTCAGGTCGCGGAACGTCGCCGGACCACCCGTCGAGTACAGCGCGATGCCGTCGTCGCCCGGGGGCGCGAACACCTGACTCGAATGCACATAGCGGCCGTCGTCGAGGAACACCTCGATCGTGGTCCGGTCGACGAGTATCCGCAGGTGCACGCGGCCGTCGTCAGCCGAGAAGGGCGTGCGGCTCTCGGACTTCCAGGTGCCGGCCGGGTACCCGGTCTGGCCGCGGTTGAGGTACGCGTATGTCTCCGTCACACCGACGTCGGCGTGACGCGTCCCCTCGGCGGATCGTCGCAGCTGCAACCCGATGTTGGATGCGGTCTGCCAGGTCACGTCCGCCTCCACCTGGTAAGCGTCCCCCTCATATGCGAGGGGGACGAACCCGTCCACGTCGACGTCGCCGAGCTCGGTGCGCGTCGTGACGATGCCCGACAGCGCGGCGACCGGCTGGGAGACGAGGCTGAAGGTCGACCCGTAGCGCTTGAGCCGGATCTCGCGCGTGATGGAGTCGGTCCCGTTGAACCCGTCGGACTCCCACGTCGGCGTCGAGTGCGCGTAGTCCCAGTTGTTCATCCAGCCGACGGCGTACCGCCGATCGAGCGGCGCCGCCGGATCCTCCCACGTCACTGCGCCGTACCAGTCGAATCCGTGATCCAGCCACTGCGGGGCATCCTGGTCGAACGCGAAAGACGTGCCGTCGAACGAGCCGGTCCAGTACGCGAAGGTCGCCGGCTCGTTCGTCGCGTACCCGTTCGCGCTGACGCCGAACACCCAGGTGAGGGAGCCGTCGTCGGCCCGGATCCGGAACAGGTCCGGGCACTCGATGGTGCCGATGCCCGGGTTCACATACTCCCAGACGCGTGACCAGGTCTTCAGATCCGGCGAGGTGTAGAAGCTCACGCGATCGCGCTCGGCGATCAGCGCGACCCAGCGACCACGCTCGGCGTCCCAGACGACCTTCGGATCGCGGAAGTCCGCCCGCCCCCCGTTGGGGATGACGGGCGCCTCGCCGTACGGCCGGAAGTTCCGGCCGCCGTCCGTCGAATACCAGAGGAACTGCGCCTGCGGTCCGGACGCGTTCGCCTGCTGCGCAAGGGTCGGATGATCCATCTGCGTGACGAGCATCACCACCGCGCCCGCTCCGAAGCCGGCGGTGTTCGCGTGATCGACGACGGCCGACCCCGACCAGAGGTCGTAGTCGGCGTTGGTCTTCTTGGGCGCGGCAACGCCTTGATCGGCGAAGACGACGCCGTCGTACGAGGTCGCCAGCCGCCACTCCGTCCCGAAGTTCGCGGTCGGATCGGCGTCGTAGTCTCCGTTGTAGAGGTAGTAGTAGTGGAACTTGCCGTCGACGAAGACCGGCCGCTGCGGGTCGTTCTTCCAGTGGTCCGGAACCGTGAAATGGTACTGCGCACGGTACCCGTCGTCGGGGTCGGCGGCTCGGGCGGCACTCCCCTGTGCGCCGCCCATCAGCGACCCGGCCACACTGACACCCATCACGGCGAGTGCACCGGCGGCCAGCCGCACCCGCCTGCGTCCTGCATCTGACACCATCGTCATCCCTTCTCCGTGCGGGCTTCGTACCCGCAGCCGCGGGCTGGGCCGGCACCCGCCCGCGGGGTGCCGGCCCGACCGTGTCAGGCGCTCGCCACCGCCTCGGTGGCGCGCTGAACGAGCCGCCCTCCTCGCCACTCCACGAGCATCGGATCGGTGACGCCTCCGACGAACGCCCCGTCGTCACCCGCGTTGCGGAAGGCGAAGAGGAGCCACTGACCGTCCGAGCGACGACGCAGCAGACGGCCGACGTAGAGCCGCTCGTCCGTCAACGGGTACGCGGCGTCCACGTCGAACGGGCCGAGCAGACTCTCCGCCGGCACCGCCCAGGTGCCTCCTCCGCCGTCTCGCCGCGCCTCGGTGGCGTGTTCGGCGAGGCACGAGAAGATCAGCACCGGCCGCCCGTCGACGACCTCGGCCTGCAGAACCTCCAGCTGTCCGAACCCGAGCTCGCTCGGCACGGTCAGCGGCGCGCGCAGCTCCCACGTGCGCAGGTCGGGCGACCAGGCGTGGCCCACGACGCCGCGGCCGGCGACGGGCCCCTCGGGCGCGCGGGCGGTGAGCAGCATGTGCCACCCGTCACCGTCCGGATCTGCGAACACCCAGGGGTCACGGAAGGCCTCATCGTGCCAGGCGCCGCTCGCGAGCTTCTCGTACCAGGGCTCGCGTGCTTCGAGCACCGGTCCGTCCGCCTTGGTCCAGACGAGGAGGTCGGGCGAGGTGGCATACCCGATCCGCTGCACATTGCGGCCGTCGGCGGAGAGCGAGGCGCCCGTGTAGAACATGAACCACGTCCCGTCCGGATGCCGCACCACCGACCCCGTCCAGGTCGCGAGCTCGTCGAAGGCCGGCGCATCGCTGTGCACGAGCGCGTCGGCGACCTGCGTCCACTCGACGAGGTCGGTCGAGACCGCGTGGCCGATCGCTGCGCGGTGGTGGCGGGCATCCGGATCATGGAGCGCGCGCGAGGCGTAGAGGAAGAACAGGTGGTAGCGGTCGCCGTCGTCGGCGAACCAGAAGTCCCATACCCAGGAGCCGGGGAGGTCGAACAAGGGAGAAGCCTTTCGAGTGGGGCGCGACACGGCGCGCCGGTGAGGTGGTCGGCTGGACAGCCGAAAAGTAGCGATGCCGCCGCAGCAAGGGGCTGCGGTCCGCGTCATGCGATCCGCGCGAGCAGTTCCTCCCGCCGCGGCGGGTCGGCGCCCGGGCGCGACACGGTGATCGCGGCAGCTTCGGCAGCGCGGCGCAGGAGCGCCTCGAGTTCATCGGGACGGATGCCGCCACCCCGCGTCCGCGCGCCGAGGCCCGCCGCGCGAGCGAGAATGCCGTCGATGAGCGCGCCCATGAAGGTGTCGCCGGCACCGACCGTGTCGACGACATCGGTCGACACGGCGGGGACCGCGACCTCGGCGCCAGCAGTCACCGCGACCGCCCCGTCCGCACCGCGCGTCACCACGACCAGCGTCGGACCGCCGGCCACCCACTGCCGCGCGATCTCGATCGCGTCCCGAGAGGGGTCCACCCACCGGAGGTCCTCGTCGCTCGCCTTGACGACATCGGCGAGTCGGACGAGCTCATCCACGCGCGCGCGGACCGCCTCCGGGTCGGCGACGAGCGACGGGCGGATGTTGGGGTCGTACGTGATGATCCCGCGCCCGCGCACCGCGCGCACGAGTGCGGCGACCTGGCCGGCCCCGGGCTCGAGGAACGCGCCGACCGAGCCGAGGTGCACGAGGTCGGCAGAGGCGAACACGTCGCCCGCGAGGCGCTCGATGTCGTCGCCGAGGTCCCACTCGAGGTCGAACGTGTACGTCGCGGCTCCCCCCGCATCCAGCAGCGCGGTGGCGGTCGACGTCCGCGACGCGGCGACCGCGTCGACCGTGACTGCGGAGTGCTCGAGCCAGCGGCGCACGCGACGCCCTCTGTCGTCGTCGGCGAGCCGCGTGACGAGGATCGGCGCGCGGTCGAGGCGCCCGAGTGCCAGTGCGACGTTCGCGGGACTGCCGCCGGGCGCCTCATCGACCGCCCCGCCGGCGCGGTGCACGATGTCCACGAGCGACTCGCCGACCACGACGACGTGCGGCGCGGCATCCGTGCTCATCCCTTCACCCCGCTCGCTGCGATGCTGCTCACGAACGCCCGCTGGAAGATCAGGAACACGATCAGCACCGGAATCGTGATGAGCGACGTGTACGCCATCACCTCGCCCCACGCGGTGTTCAGCTGGAAGAAGTACTGCATGCCGACCATGACGGGTCGCAGCTCCTCCTTCTGCACCACCATGAGCGGCCACAGGTACTGGTTCCACGCCGGCAGGAAGGTGAGGATCGCGACCGTCGCGAACGCCGGCCCGGACAGCGGCACGAGGATGCGGCGGTAGATCGTGAACCAGCTGGCTCCGTCGATCCGCGCCGCTTCGTCGAGCGACTTCGGGATCGTCGAGAAGTACTGCGTGAACAGGAAGATCGAGAACGCGTTCGCGATGAACGGCACGATCTGCACCTCGTAGGTGTTCAGCCAGCCGAAGTCGTACTTGAGCACGCCGCCCTCGATCACAAGCGTCGGCAGCTGTGCGACCCAGTAGACCATCGGCACCGCGATCGTCTCGAACGGCACGATCAGCGTGGCGATCACGAGCGCGAGGACGACGATGCGCCCCTTCCACTGCAGTCGCGACAGCGCGAAGCCCGCCATCGAGTTCACGATGAGACCCAGTCCGACGGTGAGGACGGTGACGAACACGGAGTTGAAGAGGAACTGCGCGACCGGCACCCGATCGAAGACGCCGAAGTAGTTGTCGAGGCTGATGTCGCCGACCGGCAGGAACGCCATCGGCGAGTCGATGTCCTGCAGGATCTGGCTGTCGGGCTTGAGGCTCGACACGAACATGAAGACCAGGGGGAACAGGAAGATGATCCCGAAGATCGACATCGCGACGTAGAGGAAGATCTTCCCGCGGAGTCGGTGCTTCTTCTCGCTGCGGGCGGGCGGTACGGGCGGCGACGAGCGCCGCGACGCAGGCGCCGTGGTGAGCGTTCTGGTGGCGGACACGTTCAGTCCTTCTCTCGTGTGAGCCGGCGCTGGATGAGCGCGATGGCGAGCACCGCGACGAAGAAGATCAGCGAGATCGCCGCGGCATAGCCGATCTCCTGCTGCTCGTAGCCCTTGCGCACGGCGTGGAAGACGATCGTCGACGTCGAGTTGACGGGGCCGCCCTGGGTCATGACGTCCACCTGGACGAACAGCCCGAGCGCGGCGATCGTGATGGTCACGAGGACGAAGACCATCGTGGGTCGCAGGCCCGGCCAGGTGACGTTGGTGAACTGGCGCCACGGGCTGGCGCCGTCCATCTTCGCGGCCTCGTAGAGCTCCTCGGGGATCGTCTGCAGTCCCGACAGCCAGATGATCATGTGGAAGCCGACGGCCTGCCAGATGGACAGCACGATGATGGCGCCCAGGGCGGTGTTCGGGTCGTTGAGCCAGTCGACGCCCGACCACGCCCCGAAGGTCAGGGCATCGATCATCGAGTTGATCAGGCCGTCCTTCTGGTACATGAACTTCCACAGGATCGACACCACGACGATGGAGGTGACGACCGGGATGAAGAAGATCACGCGGAAGGCGGTGACCCCGCGCATGCGCCGGTTCACGAGCACCGCCAGCAGCAGGCCGAGACCCGCCTGCACCGGCACGACCACCAGCGCGAACACCGCGGTGTTGCCGACGGACTGCACGAACACCGGGTCGGCGGTGAACGCGCGGATGAAGTTGTCGAAGCCCACGAACCGCGGCGGGTTCGGCGAGATCAGCCGTGCGTTGGTGAACGACAGCGTGAAGGCGAGGATCACGGGGATGATGAGGAACAGGACGAGGAGGATGCCGGCGGGGGCGATCATGCCCAGTCCGGCCCAGGTCTCGCGTCCCTTGATGGAGCGGAAGCGACGGTAGGCGCGCCGAGGTTCTTCGGCGGCGACCGTCGGAGGAGTGACAGTCATGGCGGGTCTCTCTGAGGATGCGCCGGCGAGGGCTTCACGCCCTCGCCGGCGCGGGGATCACTGGAAGCCGTACCCGTCGTTCGACGCGATGTTCGCGTCGATCTCCGACACGGCGCGATCGAGCGTCTCCTGCACGTCCGCGCCGTTCATGATGTCCTTCGCGGCGGTCTCGAACGTCGTCGAGATCACGGCGTAGGCGGGCGTCTCGGGGCGCAGCACCGCGTACTCCTTCGAGAACTCGACGAACGGACGCAGCACACCGTCGTCGCCGAAGTACTCCGACGCCTGCGCGGCGGCATCCGTCGCCGGGATCACGACCTGCTTGTCGGCGAACTCGGTGATGTACTTGTCCTGGAAGCTGAATTCGAGGTACTCGCGAGCGCCGTCGGCGTCGTTGCACTCGGACGAGATCGCCCACTGCCACGAGCCGCCGCCGATCTTGGGACCGGTGCCGAGGTCCGGCGGGGGCAGGATCAGCAGGTCGTCGCCGACCGCGTCCAGAGCCGTGACGGCGTTCCAGACACCGGTGTAGCTCAGCGCCACCTCGTCGTCGACGAACTCCTGGTTGCCGAGGGTGCCGCTGTTGCCGGCGTACCCGTCGGCGAAGAGACCGGCGAACCACTCGCCCCAGGCGGTGGCCTCGGGGCCGTTGAGGACGCCGTCGGCCGAGAGCATCGTCGAACGGTCGATGAGGTCACCACCGAAGCTCTGCAGGAACGGCGAGTAGGCGTAGGGCCACCACTCGCCGGTGTCTTCGGCGCCGATGTCGATCGGCGTCTCGTAGCCGGCCGCCTTCAGCGTGGCCAGCGCATCGTCGAATTCATCCTTCGTCCACGGCTCGTCGACCGTCGGGATGCGGATGCCGTTGCCTTCGAGCACCGAGGCGCGGGCGAAGATGGCCAGCGCCGCATCCCAGTACCCGGCGGAGTAGATCTCGCCGTCCCACTTGCCCACCGCGGTGGGCAACAGCGAGTCGGTGAGCTCGGTGGGCAGCTCCAGCGGCTGCAGGTAGCCGGCCCACGCCCAGTTGGGCATGATCGGCCCGTCGAGGTCGAGAAGGCAGGGAAGATCTCCGGATGCCGCGGCAGCGACGATCGCGTCGTTGTAGGCGCCCTGCGGGAACGACTCGTGAACGACCTCGTACTCGTCCTGCGAGTCGTTGAAGTCGGAGATGATCTGCTCATAGACCTCGAGCTCGGCGGGATTGCCCGCCGAGTGGGTCCACATCGTCAGCTCCGTGCGGCCGTCGGCAGTCGTGGCGTCTCCTTGGCCGGCCTGCCCGCAGCCGGTCAGGGCGACGGCCATGACCAGACCTGCGGACACGAGGATCGGGGTCCTTGTGCGCATTGTTGTGGTTTCCTTTTCTTGGTGACTCACGCCCGCGTGGGTCACCGATCGGTGGCCGCCTCCGGCGGCCTCTCGGTGTGTGAAGCCCGTCGCCGGTTCGGTTTGGCGACTTGCGCCGGCGGCGGGCCTACGGAGTCTCGTCGGATGACGGGACACTCCATGAGGTGCGTGGCGTCCTCATCCCCCTCTGCGCGGACGCCGAGCGCGACCTCCATCGCCCAGCGCCCCATGGCGTAATGGGGCAGGGCGATGGTGGTGAGGGGGGGATCCTGTTCCGCGGCGATCAGCTGCTGGTCGTCGTAGCCGACGACCGAGAGATCACGCGGGATGTCGAGGCCGCGGCGGTGCGCGGCGATGTACACGCCGGCCGCCATGCGGTCGTTGAAGCAGAAGACGGCGGTGGGACGTCGCTCGTCCGGCAGGTCGAGCAGGATGTCAGCCGCGGCCCGACCGCCCAGTGCTGACGTCTCGCCCCGGACGTGGAGGGCGGGATCGACCGGGATGCCGGTCTCGGCGAGCACCTCGAGGTAGCCCTCATGACGCAGAGCCGAGGCGATCGGCGTCTCCTCGGTGTCGATGTAGGCGATGCGGCGGTGCCCGGCCGCGACGAGTTCACGAACCGCGGCCGCGCCTCCGGCGCGGTCGTCGGGCACGACGCTGCGGTAGCCGCCCGCCGCGGGCCGACAGTCGAGGAACACGGCCTGTGCGGGAAGTCCCTGCGGCACATCGACCACCCGGTGCCACATGCATGCGTAGATCAGGGCGTCGACCTGCTGCGCAGTGAGCGCATGGATCGCATCGCGCTCGATGGTCTCGTCGCCGCCGGTGTCCAGCAGGTAGACGAGGTACCCGTTCTCGCGGGCGGCATCCTGCGCGCCGGCGAGCATGCGGCCGGCGAAGGGCGTGGTCGCGATCTGGTCGGAGATCAGCCCCACCGTGCGCGTCTGCTGAGTCCGCAGTCCCCTGGCGACAGAGCTGGGGGCGTAGCCCACCGTGCGGGCAGCCTCGCGCACGCGCTGCCGGGTCTCGTCCGAGATGCGGGACTCCACATCGTTCATCACGAGCGAGACGGTGGTCACCGAGACGCCGGCGGCCGCCGCCACGTCTGAGATCCGGACCCTCGCCATGATGAAACACTCCGTTGTGATAAATCGATTTATCGGACGGGTCGATTATGAACCGACGGGTGACGCCGCGTCAAGCGGCGTGTCTTCGAAGGCGTTGTCCCCCGAACGGCCGACATGCGCGATCTGCCGCTCCGTGTCACTATGGATATGCAATGCAAATCGATTTGCATTGCTTCATCTCGAAGGAGCCTCCAGAAATGAACACTCCCCCGAAGCGCGTCAGGCGCCTCCTGACCGGCGCCGTCACCGCGGCCGCTGTCGCAGCGTCGGCACTGGTCGGCCTGCCCGCCGCTGCCGCGGTCGGCCCGGTCACCGCTGCCGCTGTGCCCGACCTCCAGGACGGCCCCGAACCCACCGTCCACACCCAGCAGGCGTACGCCCCCGAGGACGACTTCACCGCCAAGTGGACCCGGGCCGACGCGCGCCAGCTCAAGCGCCTATCGGACCCGACCGCCGGCTCGAAGCAGAACTCGATGCCCGCCGAGCTCACGATGCCTGCGGTCCCGCAGGACTTCCCCGACATGAGCAACGACGAGGTCTGGGTCTGGGACTCGTGGCCCCTGACCGATGAGGACGCCAACCAGTACAGCGTCAACGGCCAGGAGATCATCTTCTCGCTCGTGGCCGACCGCGACCTCGTCTTCGACGAGCGGCACGTGTTCGCGAAGATCGGCTACTTCTACCGCCCGGCCGGCGTCCCCGCCGACGAGCGGCCCGAGAACGGCGGCTGGACCTACGGCGGCCTCGTCTTCGACGAGGGCGTGACCGGCCAGATCTTCCCCGACCAGTCGTACAGCCACCAGACCCAGTGGTCGGGTTCGGCGCGCATCTCGAAGGGCGGCGAGATCAAGCTGTTCTTCACGGATGTCGCGTTCTACCGCAACGAGGACGGCAGCAACCGCAAGCCGTACGACCCGCGCATCGCGCTGAGTGTCGGCAAGGTGCACGCCAACAAGAACGGCGTCACCTTCACGGGCTTCGACAAGGTGACCGACCTGCTCCAGGCCGACGGCACCTACTACCAGACCGGTGCGCAGAACGAGTTCTTCAACTTCCGCGACCCGTTCACCTTCGAGGACCCGGCTCACCCCGGTGAGACCTTCATGGTCTTCGAGGGCAACTCCGCCATGCCGCGCGAGAGCGCGACCTGCGACGCCGAGGACCTCGGCTACCGCGAGGGCGACCCCTTCGCTGAGACGGTCGAGCAGGTGAACGCCTCGGGCGCGACGTACCAGATCGGCAACGTGGGCCTCGCGAAGGCGAAGAACAAGGAGCTCACCGAGTGGGAGTTCCTCCCGCCCATCCTGTCGGCGAACTGCGTCACCGATCAGACCGAGCGTCCGCAGATCTACATGAAGGACGGCAAGTACTACCTCTTCACCATCAGCCACCGCGGCACGTTCGCGAACGGCATCGACGGTCCTGAGGGCGTCTACGGCTTCGTCGGCGACGGCATCCGCAGCGACTACCAGCCGATGAACGCCGGCTCCGGCCTCGCGCTCGGCAACCCGACGAACCTGAACTTCGCGGGCGGCCAGCCGTTCGCCCCGGACTTCAACCAGCCGATCGGGCACTTCCAGGCCTACTCGCACTACGTGATGCCCGGTGGCCTGGTGCAGTCCTTCATCGACACGGTCGGCACGGAGGGGGACTTCCGCCGCGGCGGCACTCTCGCCCCGACCGTCAAGATCGACATCGACGGTGCCTCCTCGGCGGTCGACTACTCGTACGGGAACGGCGGGCTCGGCGGCTACGCCGACATCCCGGCGAACATCAACGTCAATCCCGGCGGCAACGAGAAGCCGCTCCGCTGACCGCGACGGCGAAATGACGGATGCCTCGGCACGGCCCCGTGCCGAGGCATCCGTCCCGCGCATTCCCCGACACACGATCTGCAACGGAAGGATCCGTCATGCCCCGAGACGACATCCCCCTCACGCCCCGCCGTCGACGCTCCCTCGTGATCAGCATCGCGGCGGCGCTCGCGGTGCTGGCCGTGGCGGTGGTCGCGGTGCTCGCCGCCGGCCTTCCGCGGGACGAGGACGCGCAGACGGCTCCCTCGCCGCCCGCACCGTCGCCCGGTGCGTCCGAACGACCGGCGGACTGGTCGCCGCATCGGCCGGGGATCCACATCACGCCCGGCGAGAACTGGATGAACGACCCCCAGAAGCCGTTCCTCCTCGACGGCGTGTGGCACTACTACTACCTCTACAACGCCGACTATCCCGACGGGAACGGCACAGCCTGGTACCACGCGACCTCGACCGACCTGGTGCACTGGCACGACGAAGGCGTGGCGATCGAGAAGTACGCCAACGGCCTGGGCGACATCTGGACCGGCACCGCCGTCGTCGATGAGAAGGGCACCGCGGGCTTCGGCGCCGGCGCGGTGATCGCCCTGGTCACACAGCAGGTCGACGGCGTGCAGCGGCAGTCGCTGTTCTTCTCGCGCGACGGCGGGTACCGCTTCGAGTCCTACGACGGCAATCCCGTGATGGACAATCCGGGCGTCGCGGACTGGCGGGACCCGCGGGTGATCTGGGACGAGTCGGCGGGGCACTGGTTGATGGCGCTGGCCGAGCATGACCGGATCGGCTTCTACACGTCGCCGAACCTGCGCGAGTGGACCTACACGTCCGACTTCGTCACCGCCGGGCTGGGCGTGCTCGAGTGCCCCGACCTCTTCCCGATGTCGGTCGAGGGGGATCCCGACGACGTGCGGTGGGTGCTCGTCGCGGGTGCCAACGGTGCGGCGGAGGACATGACGACCGGGACGGCCTACTGGGTCGGCACATGGGACGGCGAGCGCTTCGTCGCCGATGGCGCCGGCCACCAGTGGCTCGATCACGGACCCGACTACTACGCGGCCGTCACGTGGGACGACCCGCGACTCGGCGAGGAGGAGCGCCTCACGACGCGCTACGGCATCGGATGGATGAACAACTGGGCGTATGCGGGTCGGTTCCCGACCGAGGAGTGGCAGGGCGGCTCCGACTCGATCGTCCGCACGATCACGCTCGGCTCCGGGGGGGGGCGAGCCACGCTGCGCTCCCGCCCCGCGCCCGAGCTCGACGCCCTCGAGGGGGAGCCGCAGCCTATCGACGACGTGCGGCTGGCTGCCGAGAAGACCGTGGCGGTGGATGTGCCGGCTTCCGGCGCGTACCGGCTGCAGCTGAAGGCCTCGAGCGAGGTGGGCGAGCTGCGCGTCAAGGTCGAGACCGGTGACGGCAGCTTCGCAACGGTCGGGTACGACTTCGATCGCCGCGTCGCGTTCGTGACGCGGGACGCCGACGCGGTAGCCGGCAACATGCCCGACGCGTACCGGCAGGTGCGCACGGCACCCGTGGCGCCGACGGACGGGCGGATCGAACTCGACATCATCGTGGACGCCGCCTCCATCGAGGTGTTCGCCGGCGACGGGGACGCCGCGCTCACCATGGCGACGTTCGGGACCGCGGGCGGGCGCGGCCTGCGGATCGAGGGTGCGCGGGGCGAGGTCGTCGTGTCGGACGCGACTCTCACCCCGCTGCGGGTCGCGCCCGTCACGCGGACGCCTCGACGCGAGTAGCCGGGTCAGCGGGCGGCCGGCGCAGCGACCGACTCACGCTCGACGAGCCACCCGCGGACCAGGTGGATGCCGGCGCCCAGGGGTGGCGCCGTGCCGTCGATCCGGTCGAGCAGGCGGGTCATCCCCCACCGGCCCATCCCGTCGTGCGGCAGGGCGATCGTGGTCAGTCCGGGGTCGAGCGCGTCGGCCACCGGATGCAGATCGTCGATGCCCACGACGGAGAGTCCGGCCGGAACGGCGATGCCTCGCCGCGCCGCCGCCTGCATCACTCCCATCGCGATCTGGTCGTTGAAGCAGATGACGGCCGTCGGCGGCACAGGCTGATCGAGCAGCCGGCCGCCCGCCTCCCGTCCGCCCGCGGCATCCGAGGTGCAGAGCTCGAGTCGGCCCTCACCCAAGGCAATGCCCGCGTCCCCCAGAGCTGAGCGCACGCCGATCAGGCGTCCTCGGGCCGCGCGGGACTCGTCGGTCGTGCCGACGTACGCGATCTCGCGATGCCCCACGCTCATGAGCCGCTCACACGCGAGGGTGGCGATCTGCGCCTCGTCGGGCACCACCGCGTCGACCTCCCACCCGGGCTCCGGCGCGGCGTCGACGAGAACGACGGGGATGTCGTCGGGGACCGGCGGACGATCGACGCGCTGATGGTACATGCGCGCGATCAGCAGCCCGTCGACCCGCTGCGCGAGAAAGCGCGCGACGAGGTCTCGTTCCACCTCCGGGTCGCCGCCGCTCTCGGCCACCATGAGGAGCACGTCCCGCTCGAGGCCCGCACGCCGGGCTCCTTCGATGATGCGCCCGGCGAAGGGTGTGGCGGCCAGGTCGTCGCCGATCAGCCCGACCACGCCGGTACGCCGCCGGCGCAGACCGCTCGCGACCCGGTCGGGGACGTAGCCCAGCTCGCGTGCCACCGCCAGGATCCGTTCGCGGGTCTCGGCATTGACGGCCCGCGCGCCGCTCAGCGCGTGCGAGACGGTCGTCGGTGAAACGCCGGCCGCTGCGGCGACATCGCTGACCCGCGCGCGTCCGCTCCCGGGAGTCGCAGCTGTGGGCATGCATTCAGCCTATGGGTGCCGCTCGCCCGCGCAGCCGAGCGGAGAGTCACGCCCGATGGATGCCGCCGCCGATGTCAGCCGGAGAACGGCACCGCGCTGCCGAACAGGTGCAGCTCGGCGACGCCGAGGATCTGTCCGTTCGCGATGCGGATGTACCGGTAGGCGGTGTCACCCGCCACCGCCCAGCGCTGCCAGTCCAGCGTCTTGGCGGGCGCTGCGGGCGTCAGCCGCATCCAGGAGACCAGGTCGTTGGATCCCTCCAGCCGCATGTCGGCGATCCGCGACGTGCCGTAGCCGTCCTGCCGGACGAGCAGCTCGGCGCCGGTGAGCGTCACGCGGGTGCCGGCGCCGAAGTCCCAGATGTTGCCGTACGTGCCCGCGTTGAGGCGCGTGTCGGAGTGGGTCGTGGCGTCGCCGTCGAACATCCTCGCCGCGTACTGCGTCCACGCGGCGTCGACGACGCCGTCCGGACGCCGCACGGTGGCCGCGCGGAACGCGTCGTCGACCAGACCGGCGTCGGTCGACAGGAACAGCTTCGACGCGTCGGTCGTCGCCGCCACCGGGTCGGCCGGCCTGCCGTCGGGGGTTGTGAACGTGATCTGGAACGTCACGCCGCCGCCCGCCGCCGCACCGGCCGGAAGGGCCGCGGTGGCCAGCCATTCGCCGGGAGCGGGCGCGGTGACCTCGGCCGGCTCACCGAGCACGGTCACCGCGACATCCGTGTTGCCCGCGGGACCGGTCATCGCGATCTGCACGCGGTCGCCGGCGACCACCCGGCCGGCCACGCCGTCGGGCGAGGTCATCGTGACCGTGTCCATGGTGCCCGTCGCCTCGCTGCGCGCGCCGTCGATGCGGATGTCGGCGATGCTCCAGATGCCCGGGAATGCGGGATCCGAGGGAACCCCCGGCTCGTCGACCTGGAACTTCACGAACCGGAACCGCTGGTCGCGGACACCCTCCCGCACATCGATCCATTCGACGGCGGCATCCTGCCCGGCGTTGGGGTGTTCGGTCAGCAGCGTCCAGGTCGCACCGTCATCGGAGCCGTAGACGTTCGTCCCCTCGGCCCGGTTCGGGAAGGTGTCCCGAGCCTGGAAGCCGAACGCCTCCGCGGTGAGGCGGAACCCGGCGCCGAAGTCGAACACGACGGCGGGCACCCGCTGGTCGCCCCACGACGTCTGGTTGTCGCCGTCGGCCAGCGCCCGCAGCTGCGACGAGGTGAGCGCGGGCGCGTTCACGATGCCGGTGTAGTCGAGCGAGCCGTCCGGCAGCTGCGGGTTGAGCTGCTGCAGCCCCGCGATCGCGTCGCCGAGCCGATCGAGCAGATCGGCGAACTCGGCCGGACTCGCGGTCTTGCGCGCCCGCTGCGCCTGGTCCTGCAGCGACGCCACCTGCTGCCAGCTCGCCGTCGTGTACAGCTCGGCACCGCCGTCGATGCGATCGGCCCGCTTGCCGATCGCCGACGCGCGGTTCGGGGCGACGGTGATCGTGAGGGGAAGCGCCGTCACGGTGGTCCCATCGGATGCGGCGACGATCATGTCGGTCGTGCCCTTCTGCGACGGCGTCCAGCTGACGGTCTCCCCGGTCAGTTCTGCGCCCGCGGGCGCGTTCTGCAGCTCCAGCTGAACCCCGCCGCCGGTGTCGGTCGTCGGGAGGGCCCGCGTCCACGGCTCGCCGGCGACGGCCATGACGTCGACGGCGGGCGCATCGGCGAACACGGGCGGCGTCAGCACACCGTTCGCCTGAGCGAGGACGCCGGCGACGTCGACCGTGGCATCCGACCCGGTGGCCTTCAGGAAGACGATGTTGTCGCCGACGGCGGCCGGCGCCTTGTCGGCGTTCACGTCGAGCCAGACGAAGCGCCACTGGCCGCCGGTGTCGGGCACGACGATCTCCGAGAACTGCTGCTCGTCGGCCGTGCGCGCGACCTGGAGCCGGGCGACTCCCTCGCTGCGGACCTTGATGCCGACGAGGGCCGTCTTGCTCCGGTCGGACCACACCGCACGTCGTACGGCGAGCTGTGCGTCGTCGGCCGCCGCGTCGAGCCGGATGAAGCCGGTGCCGTCATCGTCTGTCTCACGCTGCGCTCCCCCGCCCAAGGGCGTGCCGAAGCTCGCCGTCGAGAGCTCGGGGCCGTCGGCGAGCGGCGCGGCCGCGCCGGGCACGTCGGCCAGCTCTTCGGGGAACGCCACCCAGTACTCGGCAGCGGTGTAGTCCGACCCGCGGTCGTTCCAGAAGTTCTGCACGCCCGTGCCGTAGTAGTACAGCGGCCCGTCCCGGTGCGCGTAGAGCTCGGCGACGTGGGGCGCCTCGGCCTCGACGTCGACTCCGGCGACGTAGCGGTACTGCAGATACGCCTCGCTCATCGGATCCTGCAGCCGGCCGCGGTACGCCTGCGAGATGGCACCGCCTTCGTTGGCCGGGATGTACGGCACCTCTTCGCCCATCATGAAGGCGTCGAAGGTGTCGGCACCGGCGAGGATGCGGTTGTCGAGGAACCGGTAGGGCGACACCGCGTCGGGCGCGGTGGAGACGGTGCCGGCGACCGGGTCGAGCGTCGTGCCCTGATTGTCGACGAGGCGCGCGAGGGCGACGAAGATGTCGACGTCGCCCTGGCCGTGAGCCTGGTCGCGCAGCATCTCCATGTGCTGCACGAAGGGGGCGCCGGTGGTGTTGCCGGGGGCGTCGGCCGGGATCTCGCGGAACAGCGAGGCGAGCGCGCCGTTGACGTTCCCGCCGTACAGGTCGTGCTCGCTCTGGTAGCCGGCGTTGACGGTGAACCACTCCACGCGCTCGGCGTAGAGGTCTGCGTCGTCGAGGAAGATGGCGGCGGCGACCATGCCGATGACGCCGTACAGATGCTGGTTCCACAGGCGGTTCTGCGAGTACAGGAACGTGTCGAGCACCGGACGCACGAGGTTGTCCTCGATGCGCTGCTGGTCCTCGTCGGTCCAGCGCAGGTCGTAGCCGTCGAGCGTCGTGTTCGCCGGTTGGGTGCCGCGCACGACCTCGGCCGCGATGAGCATGTAGTACAGCGGCACGCCGGTGTGGATGTGCGCGTCGGCGAAGTAGGCGTACTTCGCGGGGTCGAGGCTGCTCCAGGTGCGCAGGATGTGCAGGGCGTTCGCGCGGTACTGCTCGTCTCCCGTCACGACGTATTCGAGCGCCTGCGCCATCGCACCGAGGCTGTCGCGCAGCGCGCTGGAGCGCATGCCGGCATCCGCATACGCGTCGTTCTTCGGGATGTCGGTGCCGGGCTTCGCGTTCTCCGCCCAGAAGGTGCGAGCCGCGTACTTGGTCTGCGTCATGGCTTCGTAATAGCTGGCCCAGGGGTCCACGCCGTCGAGCACCTGCGTGCGCATGTTCTCGAGGTGGTCCGCGGTGAAGCCGATGCCGGGGTGGGCGAAGCCGGCATCACTGACCGTGCGGACGATCGCGGGGACGGATGCCGCGGCCGCCGGCTCTTCGGCGGCTGCGGGCTGCAGCGCGGTGAGCCCGCCGGCGATGGCCAGCGCCACCGCGGTGACGGCTCCGATCATGCGACGCGTCTGGCGTCTGTGGTCGATCTTCATCGATCTCTCCTTGTTGGATAACGTTTGCCAGTTAACGATGGCGTCGACGAGGGCCGACGTCAAGGGGCAATTCAGTCCCTGTCGGGCTCGAACCGCACGTCGACACGATCGACGTCGGCGGTCCAGCCGCGCCCGTCGAGGTCGTCGGCGCGTACGCCGAAGAACAGACCGGTGAACCGCAGTCGCGGCCCGTGGTCATCCGACAGCGTCCACGCGGGATACACGCCGGGAAGCGGCATCCACTCCCCCTCGCCGGGGTCGGCCCAGGCGACTCCCAGGTCCGGACCGTCGAGCTCCAGCCGCAGCCGCAGCGGGCCCGGGGGCACGGCGACCGGCGACGACCTCGTCGTGACCCCGCCCTCGCGGCGCACCACGCGCAGGTGCCGGCCGTTGTCGTCGTCGTGGGTGAGCTGGAGCCAGATCCAGCCCGACCGGTCGTACCAGGCGATCGGCCCCGCGGCCTCGCGCGGGCTGCGCGGCGCCGCGTCGAGCAGCACCTCGAACGAGGTGCGGTGCTCCTCGACGCGCGTCAGGATCATGGACTGGTCGAAGACGGATGCCGCGGAGTGCCCGCCTCGCAGCCGCAGCCATCCCAGCCGCGCGTGAAGATCCGCGACCTCGGCCGGCAGCGCCGCGCGGAGCGTCGACCACCGCCGGGTGTCGAGCGCGCCGGCGTCGAAGTCGTCGGTCCAGCCGCGGGGGCCGGGTGCGGCATCCGTCCCCTCCCCCTCGCCGGGAACCGCGACCTCGACGCTCGCGTGGTGGCCGCCGTCGGCGAGCCGCAGCCAGCCCTCGTCGTCGAACACGACCCGTTGCAGACACGTCTCGCGCCCCAGGGTGCTGTACCGCTCGCCCAGGTGCAGCGTGGGCCGGCTCGCCAGGTGCACCAGCCACCACTGCCCGTCGGGCGCCTGGACGAGCTCGCCGTGGCCCGCCTTCTGGAGCGGGTGCCCCGGTGCATCGCGCGTCGTCAGCACTGCAGCCTGGGGGTCACGCTCGTACGGCCCCAGCAGGCTGCGGGAGCGGGCCAGGGTGATCCCGTGGTTCCATCCGGTGCCTCCGGCGGCGATGAGAAGGTAGTACCAGCCACCGAGGCGGTAGAGGTTCGGGCCTTCGACGAGGCCCTCCTCGCGGTACATGCGAACGGCGTCGCCGCTGGCGCGGCGCTCGCCGGGCAGGTACTGCTCCACCACGAGCCCGGAGAAGGACGGATGCTCGGGGCGCTGGTCCCACTGCACGCCGACGATCCAGTGCGTGCCGTCGGGGTCGTGGAAGAACGAGAAGTCGAACCCCCGCGAGCCCAGATGCACCGGCTCGCTCCACGGCCCGGTGATGACGTCGGCGGTGATGAGGTAGTTGTCGATGTCCTTGTCGTCGCCGTCCATCGTGCGCACGATCGAGTAGGCGAGCCAGAACTTGCCGTTCGCGTGCGTCAGACTCGGCGCCCACACGCCGCCGGAGTCCGGGATGCCGCGCAGATCGAAGCCGTCGTCCAGGGCGTGACCGATCGTCGTCCAATTCACGAGGTCGCGAGAGTGGTGCAGTCGCACCGCTGGGTGGAACTCGAACGTGCTGGTGGCGATGTAGTAGTCGTCGCCGACGCGCAGGATCGACGGGTCGGGGTTGAACCCGCGGAGGATCGGGTTGTGGATCACGGGCACGGTTGCTCCAGGGTGGTCACGGCGCCGGGTGAGCGAAGGGCGCACCCGCGACGAATCGCTCGACCTCGGCGAGCGCGACCTCGCCCAGCCGGCGCAGCTCATTGCCCATCGAGCCCGCGAGGTGCGGAGTGAGGAACGCATTCGGCAGGTCGTACAGCGGATGTCCGGTGGGCAGCGGGTCGGGCTCGGTGACGTCGAGGATCGCCCGCAGCCGTCCGCGCTGGAGCTGCTCGACGAGGGCGTCTTGGTCCATCAGCCCGCCACGGGCGGTGTTGATCACGGTGGCGCCGTCGGGCAGAGCGGCGAGCACCTCGGCCGAGATCATGCCGAGGGTCGACGGCATCTCAGGCGCGTGGATCGACAGCACGTCGGCGCGAGCCGCGAGCGCGGCGAGGTCGTCCACGAGTTCGGCTCCGAGCGCCTCGGCGTCGGCCGCCGTCGCGTACGGGTCGTACACCAGCACGTGCACGTCGATGTCTCGCAGCTTCTGCACGACGAGCCGGCCGATGGTCGAGGCGCCGACGATGCCGACGGTCGTGCCGTACAGGCCGGTGTCGGGCAGCTCGGCCTCGCGGTCGATGAACCGCTGCTCGGAGGTGTACAGACGCGACGCCCAGAACGCGTCTTTCGCGGCGAGCGTGATCATCGCGAGGGTGAACTCCGCGACCGGGATCGCGTTGGCGGCCTTCGCGGTGGAGATGCGGATGCCGCGGGCCTGGGCCGGGCCGTCGAGCGCGCCGTTCCCGCCGCTCCAGTGCACGATTCCCCGCAGGGCGGGCAGCGCGTCCAGGTCGCCGGCGCCGATCGTGGCACCCCAGCCCGCGATCAGCAGCTCGACGCCGGACGGGTCGCGAATGCCGGCGACCGAGGTCACGGCATCCTGCTCCACGCGCACCAGCGCGCGCAGCCGTGCCTGGGCGTCCGCGTCGAACACGAACGGCACGAGCGCCGGATCCATCAGCAGCGCCGCCCTCATGCGCCCAGCTCCGAGATGCTCCACTGGTCGCGCCAGTCCAGGTGCACGCGGCCGTCGTCGATGCGCAGCGGGAGCCACACCGCCGGCGACTCCGCCAGCCGGGATGGGTCCCAGCGGTCGCCGACATAGACGTACCCGTCGCCGACGGGGGCGACGACGCTCACCTGCGACTCGAACGTGCGGGTGCCCACCGGTGCGATGGGGCGCCAGTCCTCCCACGGCCCCTCGAGAGCGGGGGCGCTGGTGTACATGTTGTCGTTCATGCTCCACCCCGTGAGGTCGGAGCCGAACATGTAATAGCGGCCGTCGTGGCGCACCAGGGTCGGCGACTCGTACCCGATCGCCGGATTCGCCTGCTGGCGAAGCGTCGCCACGACCGCGTCGACGCCGAGGTGGTCGTCGCGCAGGCGGTAGATGTGCAGGCCGTTGTCGCGGTCCTCCGACAGCAGGTAGCCGACGCCGTCCTCCTGGTACACGCCGATGTCGCGGCTCAGATTGCCGAGCGGACGCTCGCTGCGCACGTACGTGTACGGCCCCTCGGGGCGGTCGGCGATCGCATAGCCGACGCGCGCATAGGCATAGTCGCCGGGCTCGCCGTCGACCGGGCCGTCGACGTGCAGCAGCATCACCCACCGCTCGTCGGGTCGCTGCAGCACCTTGGGTCGCTCGACGACGCGGTCGGGTGCCAGGTCGCCCTCGGCCGCCGTCAGGGCGTCGCCCTCGTAGCGCCAGTGCGCGAGATCGCTCGACGAGTAGCAGGCGACGGCCGTGAACCGGTCGCCCGCCGTCTTGTCCTCGCCCCACGCGAGCCACCGGTCGCCGACGCGCTGCAGGCCGATGCCGTGCAGCTGCGCTGTCCGCCCACGGTCGTCGGTGAACACGCGTCCGGGCTGGATCGCGCCGCGCTCAGTCACGCTTCACCCGCAGCACGCGCGCGCCGATGCCGGCCGGCGTCGAGACCTCCAGCCCACCGGTGCCGGTCAGGAGCCCCCACGCGGCGGCCCCCGCCGGGAACAGCACCTCGACCTCGCCCACGACCCCGGGGATCGTGAACGCGGCGGGTGCGGCATCCCGATCCCATACGAACAGCAGGTCGCCGTCCGCCGTATGCAGTCCGAGGCATATGGCATCGTCGTCCCACGCCGGAAGCCCCAGCGGCCAGAACGGCAACGCCGTTCCGAGCGACTCGCGCAGCCCCTTGTGCAGCGCGACCGCCTCGGCGATCCGCGCCCGCTGGGCCGGCCGCAGGTCGTCGAGGAAGCCCGACAGGTAGAGCCGACCGCTCAGCCCGGTGACGAGCGTGAAGGTGGTCTCCTCGTCACTCATGTCGCTCGCGGGGTAGGCCCAGTTGCCACACTGCTCGGGAAGGATGGATGCCGGAGCCGACGCCGCGATCGGCGGGTACAGCCGGAAGTCCTGCTGGTCGCTGGTCGACTGCAGGTGGGTCACGGCCAGCAGTGCGTAGTCGGCGCGCATCGCGCCGGAGCTGCAGTTCTCGATCAGCAGCGACGGGTGGCGCTGCTGCACGCGCACCAGCCAGTCGCGGAACGCGCGGGTGTGCCCGAGCAGCCCGTCGCCCGCCGCCGTGGCGAGGTGCTCAGTACCCGCGCCGGGATTGATGTTGTAGTCGAGCTTGAGATAGCGGATTCCGAGCTCCTCGACGAGGTGGTCGACCGTCGCATCGAGATGGGCGCGAGCGGCCGGATGCCGGAAGTCGAGGTGGTAGCGGCGGTCCTCCTGCACGCGCTGCCCGAAGCGCTGGAAGAACGCGTCGTCGGGAAGCCGCGAGGCGGCGGGGCTGTCGATGCCGACCACCTCGGGCTCGAGCCACAGACCGGGCGCCATGCCGGCTTCGCGGATCGCATCGATCACGCGCCGCAGCCCGCCGTCGGGGAATCGGCTCGGCGCTTCGCGCCATTCGCCCACCGTCGACCACCAGTCGCCTATCGCCGGATCCGCGAACCACCCGGCGTCGATGCAGAACACCTCGACGCCCGCCTCGGCCGCACGGCGGACCAGCGGCAGCAGCTTCTCGGTGGTCGGCTGACCCATCAACGTGTTCATGAAGTCGTTGTAGACGATCGGCAGCCGGCCGGCCGCTGCATCGCGCAGCCAGCGGCGGTACCGGGTGAGCTCGGCGAGCGCGTTGCCCGGCGCTCGCGTGCGCGCCGCCGCCACCGCCAGCGCGACCGGCACGGCAGTGAACGCCTCGCCGGGCAGCAGCTCATGGGCGAACTGGTGTTCGAGGTCGGTCGGGCCCAGCAGCGACAGCACGCCGCCATCCTGCGCCTGGCAGAGGTCGGCGCGCCAGCCGGCGCTCGTCTCGATCTGCCATGCCAGCGTCTCGCCGTCCTCCCTCGAGAGGTAGCCGCACGGCACGTGCTCGCCGCTCGACCACGCCCCGTGGCTGGTGAGTCCGGCGTGACCGCGTGCGTCCTGCTCGTGAAGGGCGAGTGCGATGTCGGGCAGCAGCGTGCGCAGCGGCACCTCGCTCCACCTGTCCTCGGCGAGCCATTCACTCGCCGCCGAGCCCCACACCATCTCGTCCAGGTCGCTCGCCGCGCGCCCGAACCCGATCGTCGCCGACGAGATCGCGGTGACGACGACGGCCTCGCGCCCGGCGTTGCGGATCTCACTCTCGACGCGCACAGCCGCAGAGCCCGTGGGCGCGGTCACGGTGGTGCGCACCTCGATCCCGCTGAGCGCATCGCTCTGCACGACGACAGCGCGCACGGCGTCGGGCTCGGCGATGACCTGCGAGCCCTGCACGCGCAGGCGCTCGCCGACCGCCGACCGCCAGTACGCCTGGCTGGTGCGGGCCCGCTGCTCGACCGCGGTGAACACCTCGATCAGTCCGATCCCGGGCCGGCCGCTGTGCGTCGAGGACGGCACGACCAGCGCGGCCGGTGCGTCGTCCCGCCAGCGCAGCTCGAACGCTCCGACACGGGCGCGACTCGTGGCCGGCGCGGAGTCCGGGGAGGTGACCGGGGCCGGTACGGCAGGTGCGCTCTCGCGCGGGATCAGGGCGGCAGGATGATGGGCGGCTTCGGTCACGGAGTCCGTCTCGTCTCGTCATTCAGGGGAAGACGCAGCGCGTCGTTGCAGATATGGATGCCGGCACCGACGGCGGCGGGCAGGAAGAGGGCGATCGCGGCACCGATCAACGGCAGCGCCGTGGCCGCCAGGCCGACTCCCATGAGGAGCAGCCAGCTCAGCGCGATGTGCGGGCGCCGGGCGATCGCGCGCACTGCGGCCGTCACCGTCTCCACGGGGCCGTGGACACGCTGCTCCGTCCCCGCAGGCTGCGCCGCCGCGACCACGCACACCCCGATCAGCAGCACGACGGCCAGCGCCGCCGCGACCGCGGCCAGCAGCACGACTGCGTCGGCACTGCCGAAGAGCGCCAGGTCGTATTCGAGCACGACCGCGATCGCGCTCAGGCCGAGTGCAGCCCACCACAGGTCGCGGCATCCGTGAGCGAACGAGGTCCAGAACTCGCGTCCGGCACGCGCGTCGCCCCGCTCAGCGAGCACAGCCCGCGAGCCGCGCAGCAGCGCATAGGTGGCCGGTGCGAGCGGCAGCAGCGCCGCCGCTCCGAGCCACACCGCCAGGTGCGTGGCCTGCCAGCCGATCAGGGCGGTGAAGGCGAGCACGGGGACGAGGCATCCGATGAACGAAACCGAGACCACGAAGGCACGGAAGACGGTCAGTACCGTGCCCGCAAGAGCACCGTCGAGGGCGAGCAGCGCCCGCACGCGGGCCCTCGCGCCACCGCGCTGGGAGGTCGTGGGGGCGGCGCTCATCCCTTCACCGCCCCGACCGACATGCCCTTGATGAAGTAGCGCTGGAACGCGGCGAAGATCGCCACCGACGGGATGATCGCGAGGATGGCGCCGGTGTAGATCAGCTGCCACTGCGACGTGAGCAGGCCCACCATCCGGTTGATCGCGACGTTGATCGTGCCCGCCGACGACGAGTCGAGGAACACGAGGGGGATGAAGAAGTCGTTCCAGAGCCCCAGCGCCTGGATGATCACGAACGCCGAGGTCACCGGCAGCAGCATGGGGAACACGATCGACCAGAACGTGCGCAGGCGCCCGGCGCCGTCGATGGATGCCGCCTCCTCGACCTCGATGGGGATGCCCTTGAGGAAGCTGCAATAGAGAAGGATGCCGAAGCTCGCCGCCCCGCCGAGATGCACCAGGATCACACTCGTGAGGGTGCTGTACAGGCCCACCTCGTCGAATCCCTTCACCAGCGGGATCATTCGCACCTGGAACGGGATCATGAGGCCCGCGATGAAGAGGATGTAGACGAAGCGGGACGTGCGGCCCCCGACGCGCTCGATGCCGTACGCCGCCATCGGCACGATCGCGATGAGCAGCACGACGGTGGAGAGCGTGATGATGAGCGTGTTGACGAGCGCCTCGCCGTAATCGGTCTCCTGGAACAGCCGCACGTAGTTGTCGAGGGTGAACGTCGTCGGCAGCCCCATCGGATCCATGGTGATCTCGCCGTACGACCGGAACGAGTTCAGCAGCGCGTAGAGCACGGGGCTCGCGATGATCAGCACGAGCACCGCGAGGACGACCATCACGACGACTTGGCCGACGGTGAGCCTCTTCCGGCTCCGCGGGCGACGGCGGCGCGTGCGCTCGGGTGCGACGAGCAGTTGCGTCTCGGTGCTCATGCCTGGATCTCCCTCTTGCGCATGTAGGCGTTCGCGGCCACGGTGCTCACGATCACCACGAGGAACAGCACGATCGCCGCCGCGCTGCCGAAGCCGGCGCGGTACTCGCCGAAGCCGACCTTGTAGATGAAGAACGCCATGGTCTCGCTGACGAAACCTGGCCCGCCCGAGGTCAGCACCATGACCTGGTCGAAGATGGTCCACCCCGCGATCATCGCGAGCGTCATGTTGACGGTGACCGCGCCGGCGAGCATCGGCCACGTGACGTGGCGGAAAACCTGACGGCTGTTCGCACCGTCGATGCGGGCCGCCTCGACGAGGTCCTGCGGCACCGACTGGAGGTTGGCGAGGTAGATGAGGGTCGTGTTGCCGCCGAGGGCGAAGCAGGTGATGAAGAGGATCACCCACACCACGATCGAGCTGTCGCCCAGCCAGTCGCGCGCCCAGTCCGGCAATCCGATGTCACGCAGGAAGACGTTCACGGCGCCGAAGTTGTAGTTGAGCAGGTACTTCCAGATCGTGGCGAGGATGAACGCGCTCACCAGCGACGGAAGGTACACCGCGGTGCGGAACAGCCCCTGCCAGCGCCCGACGTGGTCGAGCATCAGGGCGACGCCGAGCGAGATGGCGTTGATGATGACGGCGGATCCGAGGCCGAGGATGAGCGTGTTCTTGACCGCGTTCCAGAACCGGCCGCTCGTCAGGATCTCGTCGTAGTTGGCGACGCCGACGTAGTCGTAGTCGGGGCTGATGCCATCCCAGTTGGTGAAGCTGAGCTGCAGCGACTGCAGCGACGGCACGATCACCATCAGCAGGTACACCACCAGCGCAGGGGCGATGAAGCCGAGCATCACCCATCGTGTGGAACGGAAGCGGCGCGTACGGCGCTGCTGGATCGGCGGGCCGGCCGGCACGAACGAGACGTCGTCGGCCGCACCCTCCGGCGCGCCGTCGAGCGGCCCCTCGCCGGTGAGTCGAACGGCGGCGCCGACCACCGCGGTCTGCCCCTGCAGGGCACTCTGATCAGTCATGGAGACCTCCTCGCCTCCGTTCCACGGTGCCCGGGCAGCCGCCCGGGCACCGTGTCACGTGTGGTCTCAGCCCGCTGCGACCGTCTTGTCGAACTCCGCCTGCACCTTGGCGATGGTGTCGTCGATCGACGACTGGCCGTCCTGCATCTCGATGCGCGCCTGGCGGAAGAAGGTGTTGAACGCGCTGAACGTCGACAGGTTCGACACGTTCTCGTACCACGTCAGGTTCGGGTTCTCGAGAAGCGCGAAGTAGTCCTTCGACCCCGGGATCGAGGTGTTGCGCTCGATCTCGTCCGCGGCGACGATGTTCGGCGCCAGCCAGCCCTGGGACTCCATCAGGTTGGCGGTGTCGACCTGGTAGAAGTACTCCAGGAACTCCGTCGCCGACGCGTACTCGGCGTCGTCCTCGGCCGCCTGAGCCGAGATCGCAAGACCGCCCGCGGTGTCGCCGTTGACGGCGTTCTTCAGCACGTTGATGGTGCCGTCCTCGGCCGGGATGATGAACAGGCCCGCGTTGAAGTCCGGGTCGACCTTGTGGATGTCGTTGAGGCGTCCGATGCCTGCCGAAGACGTCGCCATGACGGCCATGTCGTTCACGAGCAGCGTCGTGGTCTGCGCGTCCGCCGTGGACTGCCACCCCTCGAGCACGTAGTCGTTGGTGATGTCGAGCAGCTCCTGCAGCGGCTCGCGCAGGTCCTCGATGGTCGCGTCGCCGTTCTGCGCGGCGGTCCAGAACCCGCCCTCGTCGCCGTACTCCGCGAAGTACGGCGCGGCGAGCGGCTTCCACAGCTGGTCGCTCGGCCACACCTCGGCCGCGGCGGTGGCCAGCGGCGCATCGCCGTTCGCCTTGATGTCGTCGAGCAGGTCGAGGAAGTCGTCGTACGTCTCGGGCACCTCGAGGTCGTTGTCCTTGAAGTAGTCCTTGTTGTAGACGACGTTCAGGCCGATCTCGCCGTTGAGCGCGCTGTACGGCACGGTGTAGACGTTGCCGTCCTCCGCGGTGCCGTAGGCCTCCGGCTGGATCAGCTCGGTCACCGAATCGGGGATCGGTGCGAGCTTGCCGGCGTTGACGTAGGTGAGCGTGTCGCGCATGTCGACGACGGCGGGCCAGTTGCCCGTGGCATCCATCGTCTTCAGGGCGGTCGCGTAGTCGCTTCCGGCGGGAAGCGGGTCGAGCTGCACGGTCGTCGTGTCGCTCTGCTCGTTGAAGGCTTCGACCACGTTGTCGACCACCGAGTTCCAGGTCTCGTCGCCGGTGGCGTAGAGGAAGCGGATCGTGGTCTTCTCGGTCGCCGCGCCGCTCTCGTCGCCGTCGTCCGCGGGGCTGCTGCACCCCGTCAGCGCGAGTGCCGCGACAGCGATGCCCGCTGCGCCGGCGATCCAGGGCGAGCGGCGGCCCATACGGGCACGCATCCCTGCCCGCGTCATCGCGTCATGCATGTGATCTCCCTTGATTCGTGCCGGAACCATTCCGTCTCCGAGAGAGTACCTCAAAGTGGACAACGTTTGCCACTCTTATCCGCGAAGCGCTTTCCCTCGGCGACGACCACTGCGGGCGGACCTCATCTCGACGGCGGGGTGCCGCCTACGCGGGTACCAGCGGAGTGCCGTGGAGGATGGGGGTCGCGGTGAGGGCGATGGTCTCCGCCGCGTCCGCCCCGTCATCCAACGCGAGGGCGAGCGCGGCGCCGCCGAACTCCTCGAGAGGCACCTCGACGGTGCTGAAGCCGGGCAGCACGTCGCCGAGCATCGGCACGTGGTCGAACCCGGTCACCTCGATGTCGGCCGGCACCGGCACGCCCAGTTCCCGCAGGCGCGCGATCACGCCGACCGCCATCGCGTCGCTCATCGCCGCGATGACGTCGAGCTCCGCGAGCCGGTCCCGCAGCTGCTCGACCGCGCGGTATCCGCCGTCGCGAGAGAACTCGGTGTGCACGATGTCGCGCTCGTCCACTGCGATGCCGCGCGCGGCGAGCCCCTCGGCGAATCCGCCGACGCGCTCCAGCGCTGTCACCTCGATGTCGGGCCCCGAGACCATCGCGAAACGCCGGTTGCCGGCATCCGCCAGGCCTTCCGCGAGGAGCCGTGCGGCGTGACGGTTGTCGACGGTCACGGTCGGGAAGCCCAGGTCGTTGTCGCCGATGACCACGATCCGCGCGCCGTGGTCCTGCAGCACCATCAGCTGTTCCTTGACGGCCGCCTCACGCGCCGCGTCCGTCGTGCGGCTGGTCGCCATGACGACGGCGAGGTGTCGTTCGCCGCGCAGCTGTGCGAGCAGGTTGATCTCGCGCGCCGAGTCGTCGCGCGTCGTGCGCACGGCGACCGAGACGCCGCGCTCTTCGGCCGCGTGCATGATGCCGGCGATCATGGTCGCCGAGCCGAAGTCGTCGATGTCGCCGACTATGAACGCCACGGTGCGGGCGCGCCCGCCCTTGATGGCCTGCGCCGCCGGACTCACCGAATAGCCGAGCGCGCGCGCCGCCTCTTCGACGCGGCTGCGCAGCTCGGGGGATCCGCTCTGCTTGCCGCGCACGCCGCCGTTGAGGGCACGGGACGCCGCCGGCACCGACACTCCGGCCAGTCGCGCGACGTCGGCGAGGGTGGCAGGTTTGGCGCTCTTCGACATTCGTCTCCCCGGGCGTGCGCGTGCAGATAACGCTATCCAGTATCCCGGATGCCGGCGGCGGGGGCGTGCGGCACCGCCGCCGCCCCGCCGCAAACGCGCTGCTGCCTACAGGGCGAGTCGCTCGCGCACGACCTCGGCGAGCACATCCGCGTGACGTCGGGCGTCGTGTTCGGAACCCGCTTCCACCATCACGCGCACCATCTCCTCGGTGCCCGACGGGCGCAGGAGCACGCGCCCCGACAGGCCGAGCTCGGCGGAGGCGCGGGCGACGGCATCCTGGACCACCTCGTCAGAGCCGGCACGCGTGCGATCGACGCCGCGCACGTTCACGAGCACCTGCGGGTACACGGTCATGATCGAGGCGAGCTCGGCGAGCGTCTTGCCGGTGCGAGCCATCTCGGCGACCAGGTGCAGGCCGGTGAGCACGCCGTCGCCGGTCGTGGCGTACTGACTCATGATGACGTGGCCGGACTGCTCGCCGCCGAGCGAGAAGCCGCCTTCGTTCATGCGCTCGAGCACGTAGCGGTCGCCGACCGCGGTGGTCTCGACACGGATGCCGTGCTCCGACATGGCGCGATGCAGGCCCAGGTTGCTCATCACGGTGGCGACGAGCGTGTCGTTCGCGAGACGACCGCGGCTCTTCATCGACACCGCGAGGATCGCCATG
Organism: Microbacterium sp. ZW T2_14; assembly: GCF_044987405.1. Lineage (NCBI taxonomy): Bacteria > Bacillati > Actinomycetota > Actinomycetes > Micrococcales > Microbacteriaceae > Microbacterium > Microbacterium sp. ZW T2_14. The sequence goes on from NZ_JBJDRK010000004.1 coordinate 33,768, forward strand.
ATCTGATCGCCGTCGACGATCGTGCCGTTCGCATCGACCGCGAGGCAGCGGTCGGCGTCGCCGTCGTGCGCGATGCCGACGTCGGCGCCATGCTCGACGACGGCCTTCGCGAGCACGTCGAGGTGCGTCGAGCCGACGCCGTCGTTGATGTTGATCCCGTCGGGGTCGGCGCCGATGACGGTGACCCGGGCGCCCGCGTCCTTGAAGGTCTCGGGCGAGACGCCGGATGCCGCGCCGTGCGCGCAGTCGAGCACCACATGCAGCCCGTCCAGGCGATGCGGGAGCGACCCCAGCAGGTGCACGACGTAGCGGTCTTCGGCGTCGGCGAACCGGCGGATGCGGCCGACGGCAGCGCCGGTGGGCAGCAGCTTCGGGCCGTCCATGGCGCGCTCGATGCGCTGTTCGACGACGTCGGGCAGCTTGACGCCGCCGGTCGCGAAGATCTTGATGCCGTTGTCGGGGGCGGGGTTGTGGGATGCCGACACCATGACGCCGAAGTCGGCGTCGATGTCGGCGATCAGGAACGCCGCGGCGGGGGTGGGCAGCACGCCGGCGTCATAGACGTCGACGCCCGAGGACGCGAGCCCGGCCTCGACGGCGGCCGAGAGGAATTCGCCGGAGACGCGGGGGTCGCGCGCGACGACCGCGCTGAGGCGCTTGCCGGCGGCGCGTCGCGCCTCGGCAGTACGCCCCTGGCCCAGGACGACGGCGGTCGCCTGGGCCAGGGAGAGTGCGAGATCGGCGGTGAGGGGGCCGTTGGCCAGCCCCCTCACCCCGTCCGTGCCAAAGATCGGCATGCGGAGGTGAAGCCGATCAGCGCTTCGAGTACTGCGGAGCCTTGCGGGCCTTCTTGAGACCGGCCTTCTTGCGCTCGATGACGCGGGCGTCACGCGAGAGGAAGCCGGCCTTCTTGAGGGTCGGGCGGTTGTTCTCTTCGTCGATCTGGTTCAGCGCACGGGCGATGCCGAGACGCAGCGCGCCGGCCTGACCCGAGGGGCCACCACCCGAGATGCGCACGATGACGTCGTACGCGTCGGTGAGGTTGAGGACCGTGAACGGGTCGGTGATGAGCTGCTGGTGCAGCTTGTTCGGGAAGTAGTCCTCGAACGCACGGCCGTTGACGGTGATGGTGCCCGAGCCGGGGATGACGCGCACGCGGGCGATGGCCTGCTTGCGACGGCCGACGGCCGCACCCGACACCGAGAGCACGGGGCGCTCGGCGGCGACGACGGTCTCGTCGATCTGGGACTCGGTGGAGTAGCTCGTGGGGGTTTCTTCGATGTTCGCCATCAGTCTGTCCTTGTCTATCCGGCGCTTACTGGGCGACCTGGTCGAAAACGTACGCGGAGGGCTTCTGCGCGGCGTGCGGGTGCTCGGCACCGCGGTACACCTTGAGCTTCGACAGCTGGTCGCGGCCGAGCGAGTTCTTCGGGAGCATGCCGCGGACGGCCTTCTCGACGGCGCGGACGGGGTTCTTCTCGAGGAGCTCCGAGTAGGTGACCGACTTCAGGCCGCCCGGGTAACCCGAGTGGCGGTACGCCTTCTTCTGCTCGAGCTTCTGACCGGTCAGGGCGACCTTCTCGGCGTTGATGATGATGACGAAGTCGCCCATGTCGATGTGGGGGGCGAACGTCGGCTTGTGCTTGCCGCGGAGGATGGCGGCGGCGTGCGAGGCGAGACGGCCGAGGACGACGTCAGTCGCGTCGATGACCAGCCACTCGCGCTGGGCTTCGCCAGCCTTGGGGGTGTAAGTGCGCGTCACAGTAGTGCTGCTTTCTTGATTCGAACGGAGAGGTTCGTGAATCCCACTCCGGGGTGGTTCTGTCTCTCGATGAGGGACCGAACACGCCAGTGGAGGGCTCACGTTCGTCGGTGCCCGGTCAGCTGAGCAGGCACCAAAGATCAATAGTACGCCAGACGGATGCCGCAGCCAAACCGCGCTCTACGCGCCCGGCTCACCAGATGAGGAGCGCCACGCCGATCGCGTTGAATACGACATGAAAGAGGAGCGACGACACGAGTCGTCCGGTGACGACGAAGAGGATGCCGCAGCCGAGGCCCACGACCAGCGGCGCGAGCAGTTGACCCCAGGTGACGACGCCGCCCGCGAGGAAGACGTGCATCGCGACGAACGCCGAGGTCGACAGGGCGACGGCGACGGTCCCGGCGACGCCTCGCCCGAGCGTCGCGCAGACGTCGAGCAGGGCTGCTACGGCGACGCCCCGGAAGAAGAACTCCTCCACGACGGGGGTCACGAAGGCGGCTCCGAGAGCGATGACGACGACCGCTGTATAAGAGATGTATCCGAAGCCCGCGAGGAGTGACCCCGTGGTCGGCGCGACGACCTCGAGAAGCGCCCGCGCGGCCAGCCCCAGACCGATCCCGAGGACGACGTCCATCCAGGTGCCGGAGAAGACGACGCGGCGCAGGAACCCCGGGGTGGAGCAGACGGCGATGGCGATCGCCGTCGCCACGATCATCGGCGCCGACAGCACCACGAGATTCGCGAGCTGAGCGACCCAGGGCTCTGGCAGCACCGCGTTGCGCCAGAGCACTGCGGCGAGCCCGGTGCCGACCAAGCCTGCCAGCACCCACAGCAGTGCGACCCAGGGCCGCCGATAGAACGACGAAGACCCCGGGCTCTCACCCGGGGTCATCGTCAGAGGATTCGTCAGTGCTTCGCAGCGGCCCGGCGGCGAGCCGCGACCGCGGCGACGGCGATACCGCCGAGGCCGAGAGCGCCGACACCGACCCAGATCGCGGCGGCGGGCACGGTGCCACCCGTGGCGGGCAGCTCGCTCGAGCTGCCACCCGAGCCGGAGCCGGCGGCCGCGACGTCGAGCGTGACCGAGCCGATCGTGGACTCGCCGTCAGACACGCTCACGACGTAGGTGCCCGCGGTCTGCGCCGTGAAGGTGGCGGAGGCCGAGCCGTCGGTGACCGCCTTCTCGACCGATCCGCCGCCGCTCGCGAGCACGATGGACGCGAGGCTGGCGCCGGTGCTGGGGCTGACCGAGAAGAAGACGACCTCGAGGTCGCCGAGCTCGCTGAACGTGATGGTGACAGGCTGCCCGACGGCGGGAGTGGTGTCACTCACGGTGCCAGGCACGTCGGAGGGGTAATCGGCGGAGGCTGCCCCAGCGCCTCCGAGGACGAGCAGACCAGCGACTGCAATTGCGGCGAATGCCTTTTTGAACATGGCAGAAATCTCCCGAGTTTATGTGCGCGTCATCGGCTGAATGATGTCGGCAAACGTTCACCCGAGGCGCCGACCTGTGACACGCTACCCCATTCTGGGAGTTCGATGAGAAGCCCTGAGTTTCCAGAAAGTAACAAGTTGTCGCAGTTGTCCCCCGAACGGAGGACAAACCTCTAATGGGGTGTCCCCCATTCGGGGGACAATGCGATGCAGTACGCCACTTTGTCCCCCATTCGGCGGACAAATTGATGCGACGCGTCCTAATGTCCCCCATTCGGGGGACAAAGGGTGAAGCGAATTTTCCGCAATCCCCTACGCCATTGCGCTCGCGGCGAGCGCGAGAGCCACGTACGAGGCGTTGTAGACGACGTGCACCAGGACGGCGCCCCAGATCCGTCCCGTGAGAAGCACGAGCAGAGCGCAGACCACGCCGAGCAGCGAGAGAGCGACGATGCCGCTCGCATCGCCGTCGCCCGAGATGCCGTGCACCAGCACGAACAAGGCCGTCGAGGCGAGCGCGGCGGCCAGCCCGGCGGTGAGCTTGCCGAACGGGCGCCGCAGCACGGTGTAGAGCGCGATGAGCACGACGGCGCGGAAGAAGAACTCCTCGACGAGCGGCGCGATCACGACAGGCGCCACGACGTCGAGTGCGAGCGTCGAGAGCGCCGATGAGCCGTCGATCTCCAGCAGGGTCGGGAGCGTCGCCGCGCTCCCGTCGAGCCCTGCGATCCATCCCTGGGTCGTGCGCAGGAGGGCGCCGAGCACCAGCCCGTAAAGCAGATCGATCGCGCGCAGTCGCAGCAGGCCGATCGGTCGCGACCGGGTGAACGCCCAGATGATCGGGCCCAGCATCCCGATCCACAAGATGACCGTGGCGGATGCCGCAGCCCAGGGCGACTCCCATGCGGTGGCCACGAGCGACCCGAGAAGCACGGCGGCGCCGAGCGACACCAGGGCGACGGCGAGCAGCGCCTCGCGCCACCGCAGCACGGTGCGGCCACCCAGGCGCCAGTCGGTGCGAGCCTCGTGCGGGGCGCGCCGGGAGCGCCGCGGCGAGGGCTCTTCCACGACGGCGTCGCCGCCGGTCGCGTCCGCGGTTGCGGCGGCCGGCGGCTGGATCGCCCACACGTCGACCGTGGGGGTGGCGTCGCTAGGCTGGTCAGGCACGCGCCTACGCTACCCGCCCCGTGGAGGCATCCCTTGTTCGCGATCCTCGCGGTATGCACGGGCAACATCTGCCGTTCGCCCCTCGCCGAGCAGCTGCTGCGTGCGCGCCTCGCAGACCTCGAGCCCTACATCGCGAGCGCCGGCACGCGCGGTCTGCCCGCAGCCCAAATGACGGTCGAGGCGGCGCATATCGCGCGGGCGCTCGGCGTCCCCGACGCCGAGACGGATGCACACCGTTCGCGGTTCCTCACCGAGCAGCACCTCCACACGCCCGACCTGATCCTCGCGATGACCCGCGAGCACCGCCGGGCCATCGCCGAGCTGGCGCCCTCCCGCCTGCGATCGACGTTCACCATCCGTGAGTTCGCGCGACTGGCCGCAGCCGTGCCTGCCGACGAAGTGCGGGCGGCGGCGGATGGCGCCGCCGCACCGTCCGAGAAACTGCGGGCCGCGGCATCCGTCGTCGCCTCTTATCGCGGTCTCGTGCCGGCGCCGGAAGATCCCGCCGACGACGACGTGATCGACCCGTACAGACAGCCGTGGGAGACCTATCTGCTGTCGGCGCAGCAGCTCGAGCCGGCCGTCACGACGGTCGCGGCGACCGTGCGCGCTGCGCTCACGTAACCCGTTCCGGGCCTCGACCTGGCGCTGTGTAAGAATTCACGGACCACACCGGCACCCCCGCGAGAGGCGACATGGAGCTCACCGACTACATCCGGATCCTGCGCAAGAACTGGGTGATCATCGTGGTCGCCGCCCTGATAGGGGTGGGCGTAGGCGCGGCCTGGAGCATCACCAGGACCCCGAAATACGAGGCATCCAGCACGATCTTCGTCTCGACTCAGACGGGATCGACTATCGGCGAACTACAACAGGGCTCGAACTTCACCCAGTCCCGAGTTCAGACTTACGCGGCGCTCGTCAGTACTCCGCTGGTGATGAACCCCGTCATCGCGGAACTGGGACTCGGCACGACAGCCGGCTCGCTCGCTTCGAAGGTCTCGGCGTCCACCGCCGCGAGCACCACGCTGATCACGATCACGGTGACCGACACGGATCCCGTTGCAGCGGCGGACATCGCCAACTCTCTCGCGGCATCCTTGACTACGGCGGTCGAACAGATCGAAGCTGTGCAGGGACCGGACGGCAATGAGACCAGTCCGATCCGCCTCTCGCGCGTACGCGATGCTCTGCCCCCGCTCGAGCCATCCAGTCCGAATCTCCTGCTGAATCTCGCAATCGGAGGCCTCGCAGGATTCGCGTTGGGGATCGGCATCGTCGTTCTGCGAGTAGTCCTCGACACGCGGATCCGAGCGCCGCGCGATGTCGAGGAACTGACGGATCGCCCGATCATCGGCATGATCGCGTTCGACCCGAAGGCCAAAGAGCGGCCCTTGATCGTGCACGCCGACCCGCTGAGCCCGCGAGCGGAGTCGTTCCGAGCGATGCGAACCAACCTCCAGTTCCTCGATGTCGGCGAGAACTCATCGTTCGTGGTCACGTCCAGCGTACCGACCGAGGGGAAATCGACGACCACGATCAACTTGGCGATCGCACTCGCGGACGCTGGCAAGCGTGTCGCGCTGCTCGACACCGATTTGCGCAAGCCGAAGGTGGCCGAGTATCTAGGAATCGAGGGTGGCGCTGGCCTCACCGATGTACTGATCGGGCGCGCCAACATCGCTGACGTCATGCTGCCGTGGGGCAACCGTGGACTCTATGTTCTGCCCTCAGGCAAAATACCTCCCAACCCGAGCGAACTCCTGGGTTCAGACCGTATGCGTGCGCTGCTAGAGGCCTTCGAGCGTGACTTCGACGTGGTGCTCTGCGACGCACCCCCCTTGCTGCCTGTCACCGATGCCGCGATCTTGGCGAGAGCAACCAGCGGGGCGATCGTGATCGTCGCGGCCGGCCGAACCAATCGCCAGCAGTTGTCGGGAGCCCTGGATGCGCTCGACACCGTGGGGGCACACGTCGCAGGTCTCGCTCTCACAATGGTGCCGACGAGAGGGCCCGACTCATATGCATACGGCTACGGCTACGGCTACACGGAGTCCAGCCCCGCGCGATCAGGAATGTGGCGGAAGCGCAAACACGCAACACCCAGCCCCTCGTCTGACCCGGACGTGACGCCGGAGCGTGCTGCGACGCGCGAAGGGGCAACGGTCGTCGAGCCACAGCAGCCGTTGCGCCAAACCGCAGCCGCGCCGCCCGCCACCCAACCCGACGCCCCGCTCACCATCGACAGCATCATCCAACAAGCGGCAGGCTCACGGCGCTCCCAGAATCGCTCGGATTTGCCGACCTGATGGGAGCGGGGAGCTGGCATCCGCAGCGATGTCCCTCAATCCAGCGCCCGAATTGCCGTCAACCTCATGACGTTCGAGCGTCGTCGCGGGTGAGCGGGGCCTCTACCAAGTAGGAATCACGCACGCCGCTCCACGCGTGCGAATCGCTACTTGTCACACCCTGGGTGCGACTGGTGCCGCTACAGAGCGGTCTCGTCGGCGCGAAACAATCGAGTCGAAGCATCGCATCCGGGTCGACCGCATTCGTCCTCGCCTCGATACTGTTAGCCTCGGCGCAGCGAATGACGAAACGTGATACTCCCCCGCAACAATCGGATGGTAATTTACCTTCCGACCGAGTCAATGCGGCCGGAAAAAGGAATACTGTGACGTCGAACTGTCAGCTCGACGCGACATCGACGTCGCAGCGTGGGGAACTTATCGGTGCACCCTCGGTCATCAACGCGCCCGAGGGGGCCCCGCCATGGGTGAGCCCCTCGGCGCGCCCGTCCTGGCGTCGGGCATATGCGCGGCGGCTATGGTTCAGCGATCTGTTCATCTTGATTTGGGCCGTGTACGGCACGCAGATGCTGTGGTTCGGTTTTGGCAACGCGCAGGTGTCGATTCGCGAGGACTCACGGCTCAGCGAATTCTCGTACTGGCTGTTCTCGGCCGGGCTGGTGATCGCGTGGATGTGGGCACTCACACTCGTGGACTCGCGGGACCACCGCGTGATCGGATCCGGCAATGCGGAGTACGTGCGGGTCGCCCGGGCCAGTCTCGGCTTGTTCGGCGCCATCGCAATCCTCGCGTTCCTTCTACGCGTGGACGTCGCCCGCGGTTATCTCCTCATCGCGCTGCCCCTGGGGATCTCGATGCTCCTGTTCGAGCGCTGGCTCTGGCGGCAATGGCTCATCGCCTATCGCGCGCTCGGCGAGTACTCGGCGCGGGTGCTCCTTGTCGGCTCGGCGGACTCGGTTACACAGATCGCTCGCGAACTTCGCCGGGCTCCCAGCGCCGGTTATTTCGTCGTCGGCGCATGCGTTCCGTCAGCCGTGAGGGGCGACGTCGTCCCCGGCACCACGATTCCGATCGTGGGTGACGTCGGCAATGTCGACGTCGCCCTCCAGGTCACGGGTGCCGACACGGTCGCGATCACCAGCACCGACGATCTCCCGCCCGCGAAGGTGAAGGAGATTTCCTGGGGCCTCGAACCAGGGCGACAGCATCTCGTGCTCGCTCCGAACATCGTTGACATCGCCGGACCGCGCATCCACACACGACCGGTGTCGGGGCTTCCCCTCATTCACGTGGAAACGCCCCGGTTCTCCGTCGGTCAGCGGGTCCTCAAGCGATCCTTCGACGTGGCTGCGAGTCTCATGCTGATCATCGTGCTCGCCCCACTCTTGTTGGGTGTGGCCATCGCGGTCCGCTCCACGAGTCCTGGGCCCGTGTTCTTCTCGCATGAACGGATCGGCCTGCGCGGCACCCCATTCCGGATGCTGAAGTTCCGCTCGATGCGGCAGGGGGCGGACCGGGAACTCAGCGCCCTTCTCGCAGTACAGGGCAAGAGCGACCAGCCGCTGTTCAAGGTGGTAAACGACCCTCGCATCACGCCGGTGGGGCGGTTCATCCGGAAGTACTCCCTCGATGAGCTTCCCCAGCTCTTCAACGTCCTGGGCGGTTCGATGAGCGTCGTCGGACCGCGCCCCCAGATCGCGGCCGAGGTCAGCCTGTACTCCGATGCAGCGCGCCGGCGTCTGCTGGCGAAACCTGGAATGACGGGTTTGTGGCAGGTGAGCGGACGATCGGGGCTCGAGTGGAACGACGCCATCCGTCTCGACCTCTACTACGTCGAGAACTGGTCGTTCCTTGGCGACCTGACGATCTTGCTCAAGACCGTCAAAGCGGTGATGGCCCCTGGCGACACGGCCCACTAACGGTCAGCACTGCCTCGCCGTGGACTCCCCCCCCCCCCCGTTGGGGTGGGCGGCCGAGCGTCCAACTTCGACCGAACTTGCAATCGATGAATTAGGAGGTGCGGAATGGACATCTTGACTCTCGAGCGATTCACCCGCCGCTCGGAGAACGCCGCCCTCGAGGCCACCTCGAAGACTCACGGTCTCACAAACGTCTTCAACGCGAGTCTCGCGTTGTTCGGCGGCTCGACCTTCATGGCGTTCCGCGCGGAGAGCTTTCCGGGGGAGCGCCCGTTCCGCGCCTTTGTCGCCGAGTATGCCGACGGGCGCGAGGTGGCCCTCGTCGACATCACCGCCGCGGCCACGCCTGGCCGTGACATCGCCAAGACTGCCGACCCGAAGCTCGTCGAGCTCGGAGGCATGCTCTACGTCACCTACAACACGGGGAACGTCCATGTGGGCCAGAACGACATCTTCCTACAGCGCATCGCGCCCACTCCGGGTCCGCCGCAGCGCTGTGTCCTAGAAGGCAGAAGGCCGGTGGAGAAGAACTGGGGCTTCTTCTCACTGCCGGACGGGTCAGTGGGGGTGGTGTACTCCCTCGCCCCGGCGAAGGTTCTCGAGTTGATCGCCGGTACCCCCGGAGGCGAGGAAGACCTTGTTTTCGCGCCGCGGACAGAGGAGTCCGACCTTCCACACCGCTTTCCTCGGCTCCATATCGGATCTCAGCCGCTGATCGTCTCCGGAACGAGAGCCATCATCGCCGCCAACCAGCAACGACCGATCCCCGGGATCCCGCGCAAGATCTACTTCGGCCGCTTGGCGGAGTTCGACCTAGCCACGGGACGTCTGACACGACTTAGTCGCCGCGGACTGCTGCATTCGTGGCGGCACGCGTTACCGCAACGCACACGTCATAACCCAGGGCTCTTGTCCGCCACCTACTTCGCCGGCCTCGCTCGGACCGACGCCGGTCTCCTCCTGAGCTATGGAGTCAACGACACGGCGTTCGGAATCGCACGCGTGCCGGAGGACGTTGCCTGGAGGTAGTGACGTGACGACAGATGACGGCCTCGGACGCAAGTTCCTGGGCTCCGCGGGCTGGGTGCTGATCGAGCAGTGGTCGACGAAGGTCGTCTCCCTGCTCCTCTTCGCCGTTCTCGCGCGCCTTCTGCCGCCTTCTGATTTCGGCCTGGTTGCGTTGGCGACCTCGATCATCGCCATCCTCCAGGTGTTCGTGAACTCGGGATTCTCCAAAGCACTCATTCAGAAGCGCGTCCTCGAGCCCAAGGATGCGACCACCGCCTTCTGGACCTCCCTGGCGCTCGCCGCCATCGTGTACGGACTTCTCGTCGTTTCAGCTCCTCTGCTCGCGCAGTTGTTCGGGCAACCCGAACTGAGGCTGGTGCTCGTGGCACTCGGAGCGATCATTCCGCTCGCTGCGCTGTCCCGTGTCCCCGCGGCTCTTCTCGCAAGGGAGTTCGCGTTCCGCACCCTCTCAGTCCGCACCATGTTGTCGACGCTGATCGGAGCCGCGATCGCGCTGCCGCTCGCACTGGGTGGATTCGGGGTTTGGTCCCTGGTCGCACAGGCCGTGGCTGAGAGCGCGATGGCGGTGGTCGTGCTGTGGTCATCGACCTCGTGGCGACCGGCTTTCGCCTTCTCCATCGAGTCGCTGCGATCTCTGTGGAAGACGGGCATGAGCCTGCTCGGAATCGAACTCCTCGACGCCATCCAGGCGCAAGTGGACAAGCTCGTGGTCGGTGCGCTGTTCTCTGTCTCGGAGCTCGGCATCTACTCCCTCGCCCAGCGACTCGGCGTCATGCTCCAGGAACTGGTCAGCTCCGTGATCAGCCGCGTCTCGCTCACGACCTTCTCTCGGACGCAAGATGACCTGGAGCGGGTAAGCAGGATCTTCCGCCAGCTGACGTTCGCGACGGCAGCATTGAGCTTCCCGGTGTTCGCACTCGTGGCCGTCCTCGCTCCTCAGATCGTTCCGTTCCTCTTCGGACCAGGCTGGGATGCCGCCATCCCGCTCATCTGGATCATGGCCGGCGGCTGGGCGTTCGCGGCGGTGGCGATGTTCGACCGGTCGGCACTGGTGGGCACCAACCACGCAGATGTCGCGTTGTGGCTCGCCCTCCTGCAGAACGCAATCTCCATCGGACTGGTCTTCGCCTTCGCACCGCTTGGCGTCCTGGGTATCGCGTTCTCACGGTTTGCTCGGATAGTGACGTGGCCGATCAGACTGTACGCACTGCACCGTTACATTCGCCTGCCCGCCTGGCGTTACCTCTGGCAGGTCCTCAAGTGCGTGATCGCCGTCCTACCGGCTGTGGTTGCGATAGCTATCCTCCAAACGACTCCCTGGGCAGCGGTCGACGGCGCCTTCTGGCTCTTCGCCGTCCCGCTTGGCGTGCTCGGGATGTCGAGCAGCTTGGCCACCTGCTATCTGATAGCGGATCCGGAGAACCGTCGCGCGGTGCGCGTTCAGATCTTTCAAGTGTTCAAGAGACGAGGAGAAAGCAGTGCCTGAGATCGTGCATTGGAACCCTAAGCGGTGGGGCCGACTCGGCTCGGGGCCGGTGACACGCTGGATCCCTGCGCGAAAAGGATTCGACAACTTCGGCGACCTCTTGGGACCGATCATCGTACGACGCCTCCACTCGCGCCACGGGCTCGGCAAGCCCCGCGGGCGGACACCCCGCCTGCTTGCGGTCGGGTCGATCATGCGATTGGCTGCATCGGGGGACGTCGTGTGGGGCGCGGGAGTCAACGGCAAGACGGTAGACACTGCTGAGTTTCCTCTCGTCGACGTCCGTGCGGTGCGAGGACCTCGAACCGCCGCTGTACTGCGTTCGTTCGGCAACGATGTGCCGAACGTGTTCGGTGATCCCGCGCTGCTCCTGCCACACCTGTGGACTGATGAGGAGCTCGGCATTCGCCGCAAGACCGGCGGCACCGTGCTGATGCCGAATTACAACGATCTGAAGTCTTGGCCGGATGAAGCGATCGACCCGCGGGGAAATCCGATCGAACGGGTCCGCCTTCTCGCATCGGCCGAGCGGGTGATCGCCAGTTCACTGCATGCGATCGCGATCGCGGAGGCGTACGGCGTACCCGCCGTGCTCGTCGCCTCCTCCAAGGAGAAGCCGTTCAAATATCTCGACTATTACGAGGGCACGGGGCGAGAGGCGCCCTCGGCATCCGACAGCTGGCAGCACGCCTTGGATGCCCCACCTGCCCCACCGATCACCGACTGGGACCACGGCGCGTTGTTGGCCGCCTTCCCTACCGATCTCTGGCATGTCCGGTGACCGCTGCTGCTTCCGCCCGTCACAGGGTTGAACCCACGGTGTACGCCTGGATCACGGGCGAGCGAACGAACATCGGCGACTCTTTGCTGCGGCGGCCCTATGTGGCCGCCATCCGGCAGATCGGCGCGCTGGACCTGTGGATCAACCGCAGCACACCCGACTTTCTGAGCGGCCTCGGCGTGGAGCCCAGTGACCGACTGACACCCGGGTTCGCACGCTGGTACGGAGGGGTGATCCGTAGCGCGCTGCGACGCAAGACGTTCTTGGTTCTCAACGCCGGCGAGTTCCGGGCTCACCCGGCACGCGTTGGATTGCTGTGCGCACTCCTGGCCTTGTCGCTCATGGTCCGCATTCGTGGCGGCGCAACCGTCTGGGTCGGCGTATCCGTTCCTCCCTCAGGGAACCGGCTGCTCCGCATCCCGGTCCGCTGGGCGGGACAGCACCTGGAGTATGTGCGCTGGCGCGACGTCGAGTCGCCCCGATGGATCGTGGATCGCCCGGTCGCGCCCGACTGGGCGTTCGCGGAGGGAAGCCCCATCCAGTTGTGGCCCTCAGGCGGCCGCGAGCTCTGCGCCTTCGTCCTGCGTGGCGACAGAGACCTGCCGTCTGCCGAATGGATCGAGTGGGCCCGAACCCTCAGCGCGGATCACGGCCTCCGCCCTGTCGTGGTGGTGCAGGTTCGACAGGATGCCGACCGCGCCGCCCGACTTGCCGCCGCACTCGGCGGAGAGGTCATCGACTGGAGGGAGGACTCCTCACATGCCGAGCATGAGTCCCGCATCCGCGAGATCTACCGTCGAAGTCTGCTCGTGGTCGGAGACCGGCTGCACGGCCTGATCATCGGAGCGACGGAAGGTTCCGTGCCACTCGGATGGGTCGAGTCCTCCGGGGGGAAGATCCGGCGCCATTTCGATGCCGTCGGGCTTGACTTCGCCGGCGTATTCGAGGGGGCGGACGCGACAGACCTACCGCGGCTCGAGCCCGAGCGCACGACTGCGTTCTCCAGGGAGGTACGGGACGCCGTGGCACGTGCGCGTGCCGAACTCGCTGTCGTCCGGGCGGAGCTTGCACAGCTGAGGGGCGAGCCTCGGGCCGTGGCAGCGGTCTCAGAGGACTCGATCAGCCCGTTGTCCGGGCCCGCGCCTGTCTGAACGCCGCCGAGTAGAGCTTCCCCACACGCTCCCAGTCGCGATCGGTCAGAGCAGGCCGAGCAGCGCGGCCGCCCCCGCGGACGATCGCGAGGGCAGCGGAGATGTCGTCGGCATCGATCACACCGGTGAAAGTGATGACCCAACCGGGACCGACTTCCTCCGCGAGCATGCGCGTCGACGGAGTATCGGGGACGAGCACCGGGCGATCCAGAGACAGGGCGACCAGCAGGATGCCGGAGTTGTGCAGATCGCGATAGGGAAGGCACACGAGCTCCGCCTGCGTGATCTCCCTGACGAATTCGTCGTCGGGCACGAAGTCCAGGCGCGATGAGATGCGAGGGTCCGCGTCGGCCGCGACGGTAATGGACTCTCGCAGCTCGGGGGTGGGTTTGCCGACGATCCTCAGGGTGCACTCGGTATCGGCAGCCGACTCGAATGCGGCGATCAGCTGCTCGACCCCCTTGTACGGCCGGATCAGACCGGCATACAGCAGCCTGCCCGGGGTCAACGGCTGCTTCTGATGCGAGGCAAACCGATCGCGATAGTGCCCGTGGGGTATGTACAAGCTTCCTTCCGGCGCCTCATCCGTCGAGTTGATGACGACGAACAGATCCGTGGCCGCGTCAAGGCGGCGAAGGGAACGTGCAACCGCACGGCGCGGCGCCTCGTGCGGGCGCGGATTGTGGAGTGTGCGCACAATGGCAGTGCGGCGTCGCGCGAGGGTTCGAACCCAGACATCGAACGCGAAGCACTTGACGGACTCGATCAACGGCCATCGATGACGGACGATCATCTCTGGCCAGTGGAAATGCACGACATCGTAATCACGTGCGAGCAGGTTCCCCACCGAGATGTAGGAGAACGCCACATCGTCATCGGCGAAGGCGACGACTTGATCTATGTAGCGAGTTGTCCCGTCTGGCGGGTTCACGACCTCGAGCACTCGCAGGGCCGACGGGTTCGAGGTCATGTTCCTCCTCGTATGGGCGGTCTTTCACTTCGGCGCCTCCCGCGTCCGCCGCGTTTCGCTGCGCGGATAGCAGGTACCCGATCGCGAAGAAGAGGATCACCAGGTACTGCTCGCGCAGCAGACCCCACCCCGTCGACGCGATCAGGACGATACCCGGAACAGACGCCAACAACGCGACCGCATACGAACGGGCAGGATTTCGTCGACCGAGTCGACGAAGACTCACCACCACCGCCCCGATCAGCGGCGCGGCAATCAATATGGCGGAGACCAGCCCCAGTTCGGCGAGGGCAAGGACGAACGCTGAGTGGACGGGAAGCCCGCCTGCGGCGAGGGGATCGTACTGCCCCACGACTCCCAGATAGTTGTTGGGCCCTACGCCCAGCCACAGCGATTGGGAGATCTGGTGCCACGCAGTCTCCATCAGTATCGGACGCGAGCCCCCGTCCGGGTCGTACTCGTTCCGGAGGATGAGCACGTCGAGAATCGGGAGGGCGACAACGATTCCGACGACGGGAACCAACAAGCGCTTGGCGAGGCTGATTCCCGGCCCCAGCAGCAGCCACAGGACAACCAGAACGACGACGGCAGCCATGTTCGCTCGACTGAAGCTCAGACCGGTCAACAAGGCACTGACGGCGATCGTGACGACCGCCCAACGCCGCGCCACTCTGTCCGTCGAGCGGGTTATCGGCAGCAGGATCATGATCAGGACGAACATGATCTTCCCGAGATTGCCCGAATGCCCCGCGATCCCGCTTGCTCGCGTGATGTCGACATCCCCTGCATCGACGCTGCCGACGGCGCGCAGGCCGAGGAGTTGCATCCCGACGGCCACACCATGCCATCCGACAATCACGCCGATCGTGACAGCGATGAGCCTTTCGCGCGGCTTCCCATCCCGCAGCGAGGAGGCTGCGACGGCACCGCCCACGCCCCACGCCAACACCGCGCTCCCCCACTGGATGAATCCGCTCACCACGTGAGGCGACGTGAGTCCGCGACCCAGCATGAGCACGAGCACCGAGACGAGGAACAACAAGAACCAGGGCGAGATGCTCCGCAAAGTCAATCGGGGCATGGAGAGCAGTCCGCCCAGCAACGCCAAGTGATAGGTGACGAGCGTCACGCCCGCCGTCGCGGTGGCAGTCAGCGCACCCGAGTGTCCCACGGTCACCAGGTCAACCGTGGCGAGCGAGCATCCCGCGAGCATCGCCAGCGTCGTCGCGACAGCGCCCCCCTTGAAGTGCCAGACGATGAGGAAGGCGATCACAGCGGCTGCTACGACGGCGATGGACATCATGGCCGCACCCGCTCCCGCTCGCTCATCCGCCCGCCGGGGTGACGACTTCGCGTGTCATGAGCCGTTCAAGGCCACGGCGAGGCACGATGCCGGCAAGTCCGAGGACGCTGGGGCCGATGGCGGGCACGCGGCGGCGCTGCGCAATCCTGCGCAGAACTGCGGATACCCCGCGCCCCGACCGCGCCGTGAGCGCGTATCGCAGCGTCTGTCCGACGACGAAATCGACGTACACGGCGTCGTCGTCGAGGCTCTCGTCCGCCCAGGCGAGTGATGCCTGCCAGTCCGTGCCCGCAGAAATCGAATTCGATGAGCCTGTCTGGATGTGCGCCACGACAGACGGGCACTGCACGAACTCGACGTCGCCCTCTCTGCCCAGCCGGATCAGCCAGTCCCAGTCCTGATGCCGCTTCAGATCCTCGCGCCAGGGGACGCTGAGGGCCAGATCCCGATCGCACAGCAAGGTCGACGTGTACATCGCGGCCCTCCCGATGGAAGGCCGGCGCCGACGGAAGAGGTACTCGCCGATCGACTCGGAAGGGCTGATGAGTGCGGTGGGCCCTGGCTCCGATCCTGAGGAGGCGCCCGGAGCGACATGGACGTGGCGACCTGCGACCACAGTGCGCTCGGGCCTAGTCGCGGCGCTGATCGCGTCGAGCTGATCTCGCAGCTTCGTATCGGTCCACTCATCGTCGTCGTCGAGGAACGCGACGTAGCGACCGCTGCTGGCGTCCACGCCGCGATTGCGGGCGTGACCGCCACCACGCCGACCACCGGTCCAGACGAGCACATCAGCGTCGACGGCCGCAGCGTTTGCTGCGTCGGGGCCATCGTTCACGACCACGACTTCTACCTCGACGCCGACGTCTGATCGTTGGTCTCGCGCGCTGCGCACGGCGCGCGCGAGCTCGGGCCTACCGGTCGTAGGAATCACAACCGAGACTCTCACGGGCGCGGTGGGCTGTGCGAACATCCGGTCTCCGTCGTAGCTCTGTCTCGAATCCTGTGCCTGGCACCGAGCGTGCGATTCGCCCTCGTGGGCGGCGGACCGGACCGGCTCGTGCCACTCAGGCTCGCCATCGGTCCTCCCAGCACAGTAGCGTCTTGCAGCCGCACCGTGGACAAGAACGTCGGCGCGTGACGATGGCGCCTGTGCTCCAACGCCCATGATACGAACGACTAGAGCCCGTCATCTTCTGGTCACGGCCCTCTGATAGGAATGACAAGTTCCCTCTCGCCCCACGAAACGGAGAACCATGCGCCTGTCTGTCATCGGCTGCGGATACCTGGGGGCCGTGCATGCGGCGGCGATGGCCTCGATCGGTCACGACGTCGTCGGAATCGACGTCGACCAGAGGAAGGTCGAGGCCCTCTCGCGAGGCGAGGCGCCGTTCTTCGAGCCTGACCTGCAGGAGCTCCTGACGGCCGGAGTCGAGTCGGGACGACTGAAGTTCACGACCGACATGGCCGAGGCGGCCGGCGCGAAGGTGCATTTCATCGGCGTCGGCACGCCGCAGCAGAAGGACGGCTACGCCGCCGACCTCACGTACGTGAACGCCGCAGTCGATGGGTTGCTGCCGTTCCTCTCTCCCGGTGACGTCGTCGCGGGCAAGTCGACGGTGCCGGTCGGGACTTCGGCCGACCTTGCGCCGCGCATCGAGGCGACCGGCGCCACCCTGGTCTGGAACCCCGAGTTCCTGCGCGAGGGCTGGGCCGTCAAAGACACCATCGACCCGGATCGCCTCGTCGTGGGCGTGGACGCCGGCGACGAGGGCGAGCGGGCCGCGGACGTCCTGCGAGAGGTCTACCATCCGGCCGTCGCCAAGGAGACGCCGTTCATCGTCACCGACCGCGCCACCGCCGAGCTCGTCAAGGTCGCCGCCAACGCGTTCCTCGCCACGAAGATCTCGTTCATCAACGCGATGGCCGAGATCGCCGAGGTCACCGGCGCCGACGTCACCCAGCTCGCCGACGCCATCGGACACGACGTGCGCATCGGCCGCCGCTTCCTCGGCGCCGGCATCGGCTTCGGCGGCGGATGCCTCCCCAAAGACATCCGGGCATTCTCCGCCCGCGCCGAAGAGCTCGGCCGCGGCGAATCCGTCGCCTTCCTCCGCGAAGTCGACGCGATCAACCTCCGCCGCCGCGATCGTGCGGTCGATCTCATCATCAACGCGTTCGGCGGCTCCGTGTTCAAGAAGAACGTCACCCTGCTCGGCGCCGCCTTCAAGCCCTACAGCGACGACATCCGCGACTCCCCCGCACTCGACGTCGCCATCCGCCTGCACGGCCTCGGCGCCTGGGTCACCATCACCGACCCCGCCGCCATCGAGAACGCACAGCGCCTGCACCCCCAGCTGAACTACGTCGCTGACCGCGACGAAGCCCTTCGCGAGGCCGACGCCATCGTGCTCGTCACCGAATGGGACGAGTACCGCCGCGATCTCACCCCTGAACACGCCTCCACCCTCACCTCGGGCCGCGTCGTCATCGACGGACGCAACGGATGGGATGCCGCAGCCTGGCGCGCCGCCGGATGGACCTACTACGGCATGGGCCGCCCATAACGCCTCGGCTTGGCGGCGACCGCCGCGCAAGAAGCTGGACCTCGGCGGCGGTCGTCGCCGAGACCGCCTGACGAGAGGCCTATTCTCGCCGCGCGGACTGCGGTATCGTCGCACTGTTCTCGACGGTGTGACAGCTCCCGACAGGTTCACCCGAGCCTGGCTGCCGGCGTCGCGGAATCCGTGACTTGTGCGGAGACGGCCGTACGGCCTCCGCGAGTCGCTGGGGGACGGAGTACGACGTGAAGCGTGCACTCATCACCGGTATCACCGGGCAGGACGGCTCTTACCTCGCCGAGCTGCTGCTCGGAAAGGGCTACGAAGTCCACGGCCTCATACGCCGTGCGTCGACGTTCAACACGCATCGCATCGACCATCTCTACGTCGATCCACACGACCCGAGCGCAAGGCTGTTCCTTCACTATGGGGACCTCAGCGACGGGGCGGGCCTGGTGACCCTGCTCATGAAGATCCACCCGAACGAGGTATACAACCTCGCCGCCCAGTCACATGTGCGCGTGTCGTTCGATGAGCCCGTTCATACCGCCGACACGACGGGCATCGGCACGATCCGTCTGCTCGAAGCGGTGCGTCTGTCGGGCATCGACACGAAGTTCTACCAGGCCTCGACTTCGGAGCTCTACGGAGCCACGCCCCCGCCACAGAACGAACGCTCGCCTTTTTATCCGCGCTCACCCTACGCGGCAGCCAAGCTCTACAGCTTCTGGATCACCAAGAACTACCGCGAGGCGTATGACATGTTCGCGGTGAACGGCATCCTCTTCAATCACGAGTCCCCGCGCCGCGGCGAGACCTTCGTCACGCGCAAGATCACCCGCGCGGTCGCCCGGATCAAGGCGGGCGAGCAGGAGGACCTCTACCTCGGCAATCTGGACTCCACCCGAGACTGGGGGTATGCGGCGGAGTACGTCGAAGGGATGTGGCGGATGCTGCAGGTCGACGAGCCTGAGGACTTCGTGCTCGCCACCGGCATCGGCTACACGATCCGGGACTTCCTGGCGGCGGCATTCGGGCACGTCGGCCTGGACTGGCAGGAATTCGTCAAGTTCGACGAGCGCTACCTGCGTCCGACCGAAGTGGACGCACTCATCGGCGACCCCTCGAAGGCCCACGAGAAGCTCGGCTGGAAGACGTCTCTCGACGGGATGGCAGTCGCCGAGCTGATGGTCGACGCCGACGTGGAGGCACTGGACAAGCGTCCGGAGTGGATCGACTCCGTCAACCTGGTCTCGTGGACATCCGAACCATCACTGGTCGGCAAGTGACGACCGCGACCGACCCTCGGCAGTATGTCCCGGCACAGCTCGACCGGGACGCCACCTTCTACGTGGCCGGCCATCGCGGGCTCGTGGGCTCGGCCATCGTCCGAAAGCTGAAGGCCGAGGGCTTCACCGAGGTGGTCGGCAAGACGTCCACGGAACTCGACCTGAAGAATCGTGACGCGGTCTTCGCCTACATGTCAGACATCAGGCCGCGATACCTCGTGCTCGCCGCCGCGAAGGTCGGCGGCATCCTGGCGAACAGCACCTACCCGGTCGACTTCCTCAGCGACAACCTCCGCATCCAGTCGAACGTGCTCGACGCGGCACTGGCGAACGACGTCGAACGGGTCGCCTTCCTCGGGTCGTCGTGCATCTACCCGAAGTTCGCCGAGCAGCCGATCCGCGAGGACGCGTTGCTCACCGGTCACCTGGAGCCGACCAACGACGCGTACGCGATCGCGAAGATCGCCGGCATCCTGAACATCCAGGCTGTGCGTCGCCAGTACGGGCTGCCGTGGATCTCTGCGATGCCGACGAACCTGTACGGGCCGAACGACAACTTCTCCCCGAACGGCTCGCACGTGCTGCCCGCGCTGATCCGCCGCTATGACGAGGCCGCGAAGTCCGGTGCGGCTTCGGTGACGAACTGGGGCACCGGAACGCCGCGTCGCGAGTTCCTGCATGCGGATGACATGGCGGATGCTGTGCTGCACCTCCTCGAGCACTACGACGGGCCTGAGCAGGTCAACGTCGGCACCGGCTCGGACCTCACCATCCGCGAGATCGCCGACACGATCGCCGGCGTGGTCGGGTTCGAAGGCGAGACGAAGTGGGACACCACCAAGCCCGACGGAACCCCGCAGAAGCTGCTCGACGTCTCGAAACTCGCACACGCCGGCTGGACATCCAGGATCAGCCTCGCAGAAGGCCTGGACCGCACCGTCGCCTGGTACCGCGACCACATCGACAGCATTCGCGGATAGCCGGGCGGCCCACGGCCACGCCGTCCTCTTCCGGTCCCCGTCGACACGGGGCGACTGTACGGCGTCACGCGGTGAAGGGCCGGGCGAGCTGAATCGTCTGCTGAGGATCGATGATCCTCAACACAGCCGTCTGCGTCATCGTCCGATTCACGAACGGAGCCGCGTAGACGAACCAGGCTTCGTAGCTGGCGCGATTGGGCGGCGAGGCCCACGCCTGCTCGAGCTCGCGCGTGAGCACGCCCTGCACCCGCCCGCCGATGGAGAACTCGCGGGCAAACTGCGCATCCATCGACGCAGAGATGATGAGCCTACGGGGGCCATCGCTCACAGTCTCGCGAACGATGACGGGATCGGGAACGAACAGGCCTCGCACGATCGTCTCCGAATGGCAGGAGTCGACGATGATGGTGGCCGTCAGATCGCGGCGCGCGGCGCGCCAGAACGGCACCCACCAGTCGTCGATGAGAGGCAGGTCGGCGAGAGCGAACAATTCGTCCAGGCGGTCGGGTTCGTCGGCATCCCAGGTCTGCACCTGGAATCCGTGCCCCACGAGGACGATCACGAGTGCGGAACAGGTGCAGGGCAGATCGGGACGCACATGCCTCTCGAGCTCGGCGGTGACATTCGCCAGGGTCGCGTCTTCCGTTCCCTCGAGGCGCGAGATGACGGCATCCGGTGCCTCGTCCACGATCATCCGGGTGTAGGTGTCGAGGTCCTCGTGGACGCCCGCCAGCGTCGCGAATCTGTAGTCGCTGTCGAGGAACGGCTCGGATGCGGCGACGAAAGTGGCGAGCTGGTCCGACCACCGCACCGGCGCCGGTTCGGCGACGCCGATCAGCACCGCGTGCACCTCGCTCATCGCTCGTCGTCGCCGGTCTGTTCCGGCTCTTCGGTCTGGGTCGTCGCTGCAGGATCGGGAACGAGCTGATCGACGGTGAGCGCCGAAAGTCCGAGCACGATGAGCAGCACGCCGATGACGAAGGCGGCGATGGTGCCGCGCACCTTGCTCAAAGCCGCGGCGAGCTTCTCGACATCGGCGATGCTCATTCCCAGCCCACCGCCGGCGCCCCGAGAGCCGCCTTCGGCGAGAGCGACGCGAGCCCGCTGTCGGCCTCTCGCCTCGAGCAGCGCCATCCAGACCCCCGCCAGGATCGCGATGACGCCCACCGCCAAAGCAATCGTGCTGGCTGCGGCGACGACCCTGTCGGTGATGTCGGTCGCCTCGTCGGCGAGACCTCCCATCGGCAGGATCCACAGGAGCATCCAGGCCGCGAGTCCGGCGAACAGGTACGCGAGCCCGCGGAAGACGGCACCCGTGCGCCGGGCGAAGTCGGCGTCGTACTCGCCCACGGCGACTTCGGCGGGCCCCGCGACGCCTCCCGCGCCGTTTCCGGGAGGTGCCGGGGACGGCGCGATGATCGTGATCCTCATCGCCGGGGACATGACCGCATCCGCTCCCTCGCCGGCGGTCGCGTACACATCGTTGGCGGGTTGGGTCGCGAAGGTGACGTTGGCGACCCATTCGGTCGCTGTCGCTGCGCGCTGCGCATTCACGAAGGTCGCTTCGATCGGTGCGCTGCCCGCTTTCAGGGTGGGTGCCGTGATCGCGACCGTCGAGGTGACGGTGAACCGCACCGCCACGCCCGGCGCCACTGCCGTCAACGGAAGGGGTGCCGTCACCGCCGGCTTCGGCGGAACGACGGCCGACAGCGTCAGCGTCGGCTTGACGGGCGTCGGCGCGGGAGCCGGAGCCGGGGCCGGCGCGGGAGCCGGTGCAGGGGCGGAGTCGGATGCCGCTGCAGGCGCGACATCGGGCGGAGATGCCGCGGACGCCGTCGCCCCGTCATCCTCGCTGATCACCGCGGTCGGCGCGGATGCCACCTCGGCAGGCTTCGACGCCGCCGGAGCCGTCGACGGGGAATTCTCCGCGTCCCCTGCGCTCCCACTCATGGGCGCGTCGTCGGCAGCCTCTGCTGGTCGCGCATCTCCACCTTCGGGTTCCGCGTCCGCCAGCGCCGATTCTGACGCCGCCGTCGTCGGCACGTCGTCGTGCTTGTTGTCCATGATCTCGCCCCCGGTCGAAGTCGGCGCGACGAACCGTCGCACCGTGCGATGGACCCCAACGATTGCGGTACCCCTTGGCAATCGATGCCCGGATGGTAGCGCGCCCGATTCCGGTGCACAAGGGCATCGTCTGGCACGTGCCCTGGCCGTGCGGGCCCCGCTGCGCAGCTGCGCCGCCTCCACGCCGAAGAGGCTGCTCTCCGCGCGCGCAAGCTGCGTGTCCTGGCCGACGCGTTCGCCCTGACCGGCGTCACGAGCGCCGGCGCCGAGCTCGACGGCATCGCACCCGTCGACCCGACCACCGCACGGCGCCTCGCCGGCGACGCGCCGAGCTGGGACCGTGTGATGACCGATCCGGTGACCGGCATGGTCCTCGCGGTGGACCGCTACCACCCTTCCGCCGCGCAGCAGCGGTACCTCAAGGCCCGGGATCCGCACTGCCGCTTCCCCGGATGCCGAAGGCCGGCGCGACTGTGCGATGACGACCACACGCACGACCACGCCCGAGGCGGTCCGACCGACATCCGCAACCTCGCCTGCCTCTGCAAGCGACATCACACGCTGAAACATGCGACCGACTGGACGGTGCGCCAGCTCGCCGGGGGCACCCTCGAGTGGACCAGTCCCGCCGGCCGACCGTACCTCGATCACGCTCAGCGGCGCGTCGTCTTCGTGCCGGGCGACGAGGCCGTCGCACCATTCTGAAGCCAGAGCCAGAGCCGGAGCCAGAGCCGGAGTCAGAGCTAGAGCCAGAGCCCCCTGCCCGCACGATCGCGCTGGTGCTCGGTCTCTTCTCGGGCACCAGCCTGTGGTCCGTGATCGGCGGGTCGCCGCTGTCGCTGATCGGACTGATCCTGCTGAGCACCCGCGACGCCCGCAGCTGCTTCGGGAGCTGACCCGCGCGTCTGGTCGCTACCGCGTCGCGCGTCGTGTCGCCAGCTGCACGATGGCCAGGCCGAGGGCCGCGCCGACCACGTTCGCGACGATGTCACGCAGACTCGGCGTGCGTTCGGCGAGGAACAGCGCCTGCCCCGACTCGATCACCAGGGTCGTGGCGAGCGCCAAGGGCACCACGAGGCCCCGCTGGAGAGGCAGCGCGAGGGCCAGCAGAACTCCCAACGGCACGAACAGCAGGACGTTTGCGGTCGTCTCGATCACGTCGTAGGTCAGCCAGGGCATGGCCTTCGAGATCGTACGCAGCAAACCAGACGCACCCTGGTCGACGGGTACGGGCCAGAACGCGATCAGGGTCAGCATCACGGCATAGACGACGAGCAGACGGATGCCGCGCCTCTGGCTACGTCTGACATGCACCGCTGCGACGGCCGCGGTCGTCGGAGCGGCCGGTGCGAGCGTGGGCGCATCGGTCATCAGCCCGCCACCAACCAGAGCGCTCCCACGGCCACGAGAAACACCGCCGCCAGGCAGATGACCCACATCGGTGCGCCACCGTACTCCCGCAGCAGCCACGGCTCGTGTCCGACGTCGTACCGCCGCCGTCGTTTCGACCGTGCCATCGCGCCCCCCTATCCCGGCCCCACCATACGCTCGGCACGTTGCGGGCGGTCGACGGGGACGTTTCGCAACGGGTCTCACGCTGAGGATCGCCGGGAGCCGCATCGTATGGTGGATCGGTGACCGACTCGCCTCTGCCCCGATCTGCGCGCATCGGCGGCACCGTCTTCGCCGTCGTCCTCGGCGTGGTGCTGCTGGTCGCGATCCTCGGCGCCGCGTGGATCGGCATCCGTGGTGCACTGGCCTACAGCCACCTGCGCGACGCGCAGCAGACCGCCGTCGCCGTTCGCGACAGCCTCGCCGACCCCGCCGCCGCAAGCGACGCGATCACCTCGCTCGCCGCCGACACCGGCGCGGCCCACGCGCTCACCTCCGACCCGGTATGGAGCCTCGCCGAAGGCGTCCCGTGGGTCGGCCCCCAACTCGCCGCCGTCGCCACCGTCGCCGAATCCCTCGACGGCGTGGCGAGCACCGCGCTGCGCCCGCTCTCCGAGGTCGCAGCCTCCTTCCGGGTCGACGCACTCCGGCCGCAGGGCGGTCGCCTCGACCTCGCTCCGCTGCAGCAGATCAGCGGCGCCGCGCAGACCGCCACCGACGGGGTCGGCGCGGCTGCGGCATCCGTCTCGGCGATCGACCGCACCGCGCTGGTCGCCCCCGTCCGCACCGCCGTCGACGAGGTCGATGGGCTCCTGACCGAGGCCGGGACCGCCACCGACGCGCTCGCCCGCGCCACGCAGCTCCTCCCCTCGATGCTGGGCGCCGACGGACCCCGCGACTACCTCGTGCTCTTCCAGAACAACGCCGAATGGCGCTCGCTGGCCGGCATCCCCGGTGCGATGGCGCTCATCCACACCGACGGAGGGGCGCTGAGCCTGGCGGCGCAGGAATCGTCGAGCGACTACGACCGCTACGACGACGCCGTGCTGCCCCTCGACGACGAGATCACCGCCATCTACGGCGATCGTCCCGCGCGGTTCATCCAGAACGTGACCCAGGTGCCCGACTTCACGGTCAGCGCCACCCTCGCGCGCGAGATGTGGGCCCGTGAGCACGGCGGGCAGCAGGTCGACGGCGTCATGGCCCTCGACCCCGTCGCACTGTCGTACCTCCTCCAGGCCACCGGCCCGATCACCCTGCCCACCGGCGACGTGCTCGCTCCCGACACCGCCGTGCCGCTGCTCCTCAACGAGGTGTACGCCCGCTACCCGCGACCGGCCGACCAGGACGACTTCTTCGCCGTGGCCGCCGCCTCGGTGTTCGCGAAACTGTCGGGCGGCGACGTCGACCCGGCCGCGCTGGTGGCCGCGCTCACCCGGGCCGGTGACGAGGACCGCCTGCTGCTGTGGAGTGCGCACGAGGAGGAGCAGCGTCTGCTGGCCGGCACCACACTCGCCGGCGGCTTGCCCGAGTCGGACGACGACGCCGCGCGCTTCGGCGTGTACGTCAACGACGGCACCGGCTCGAAGATGGACTTCTATCAGAGCGCTTCGGCCACCCTCGCCTGGGACGGCTGCACCCTCGACTCCGCGGGCCAGGCGACGGGCGACGCCGTCCTCACCGTCACAATCGGCAACACCGCTCCGGCCGACGCCGCCGGCCTTCCGTCCTACATCACCGGCAACGGCGCCTTCGGTGTGCCGGCCGGAATCACCCGGACGATCGGCTATCTGTACCTGCCCCAAGGTTTCGAGCTGATCGACGCGACGATGTCGGACGGCTCGGGATTCGGCGGCGGAACGCACGACGGACGCCGCGTCCTCAGCTTCGCCATCGACCTCCCGCCCGGCCAGACGGCGACGGCCACGGTCGTCGCGCGGGCCGCGGCACCGGTCGCCTCGACGCTCGAAGCCGCCATGACCCCCACGCTGACTCCGCCGGCCGCGGTTGCCGCAGTGTGCGGGGGTTCGTAGACTGCACTCGATGCCCCACATCGCCAGCACACCTATGCCCCGGTTCCTCCCCCGAGCCGCCCTCGTTGCGACGCTCGCACTCGGAGCCGCGATCGCGGTGCCTGCGGCGGCGAGCGCGTCGACCATCTATCCGCCCTCCGGCTCATGCACCACCACGCCGGCGACGGCGCAGGCGGGCGGCACCATCGTCTTCGCATGTGAGGCGGAGACATTCGCGTCCGACGAGACCGTGACCATCACCGTCACCGGTGAGAACGGCGCCGAGGCGAGCATCGGCATGGTGCGCTTCGCGATCAGCACGGCCAGCGACACGACGACCTCCGCCGAGGACGGCTCGATCGCCCCCATCGACATCACCCTCCCGTCCAACGCCACGGGAACGTACAACATCGCAGCCGTATCCTCGACCTCCGCGGGCGGCACCGCAGCCGTCACCATCACGGGCGCCGACGGACTGCCCGCCACCGGTCTCGACCAGGGCCAGACCATCGGCCTCTGGATCGGCGGCGGCGCGCTCCTGCTCGCCGGCGCCGCGCTGGCGGTCGTCGCCGCCGTGCGCCGCTCACGCGACTCGCGCTGACCAGCGGCTCAAGCTGACCCGCCGTGTCGACCTCGCTCGAGCGCACCTACCGGTACCTGCGGATCGGCATCGCCGGCACCGTCATCGCGATCTTCGTCGCGATCGCACAGGCGGCGACCACCTACGGCTGGCTCACGTCGGTGAGCGACTACTTCTACACGCCCGCCCGCGACGTGTTCGTCGGGTCACTGATCGCGGTATCCCTCGCGCTCTTCGCGTTGTCGGGTCGCGGCGCCGAGCGTGCGCTCCTGGACGCCGCCGCGCTGTTCGCACCCCTCATCGCCCTCGTGCCGACGACGCTGTCACCGGATGCCGTGCCCGGCGTCCCCGTCGACTGCACGCAGCGCTGCTTCCCGCCGCAGTACGAACCGGATGCCGCGAACGGCGTCGCCGTGTACCTCGTGCTGGGGGCGCTCGTGCTCCTGGTGGCCCTCGTGCTCGCCGCCCTCGGTCAGGTCTCGCTCGCCGCCGTGTGGCCGTCGCTGCTGATCGCCGTGGTCGTCCTCGCCGTCACGGGACTCACCTGGGTGTTCGCGCGCGACGCGTTCCTGCAGCAGGCGCACTTCGTCGCCACGACGGCCTTCTTCGCGCTCTTCGCGGCGACCGCGGTGCGCAACGCGTTCCCCCGCCGGGGCCCGCAGCCGACGCCGGCGTTCCGCGTGCTCTACACGATCATCGCCGTGGGTCTCGTGCTCACCCTGATCGCGTACGTCATCCTGCTGCCGCAGGCGGACGGCTCCGGCATCCCGATCGTCCTCATCGTCGAGGGGATCGCCCTCGCGCTGTTCTTCTCGTTCTGGGTCGTGCAGGGCATCGAGAAGTGGGCGGAGCCCGACCCGACGCTCCTCTGACCGCTCCGGGACGTCAGCCGGCCGCCGGGAAGAGCGCTGCGCAGCTTGGATCGATCGTGACGCTGGTCGCGGTCGCCGTAGGGGTGTGGCGCAATCGCAGCGGAGCGAGGTCGCCAGGCGGCAACGCGACGGTGAAGGCGGTGGTCACGGTCTCCCCCTTGCCGACGAACACCGTCTTGCTGACTGCGGTGTTCCCCTTCTCGACGCCGCTGCGTTCCCACCGCGCGACGTCCCCCACCGCAGGTACGGTGTCCGTGATGTGAGCTCCGGGAGGCGCGAAGAACAGCACGTCGAGCATCATCGTGGTACGCGGCAGGCCGAATCGCCCGTTGCGGAGCCCCAGCGTGTAGTTGCTTCGGATGTTGTCGCCGATGCCGTTGGCCAGCGTCATCGTTGTCGTGATCGTCCGCGCCGCGGCGTCGCACGTCGCGATGATCGACGTCGTCAGGTGGTACTCGAGCTTGCCGACGGAGGAGTCGTTCAGGTAGATCCCCACCTGCGTCTGCGTCGTGGTGTCGCTGGCCAACGCGCCGTCCACACCGAGCTCGACGGCGAGCGCCTGCGCCTCCGGGTCGACGAACGCGAGGTTGACCCGCTGCTCTGCGGCGCCCTTCTTCAGCGCCTCGAGCATCTGCAGCGGGTCCCATGTCGAGGTGGTGAGGTGTGCGAACACCTGCTTCGCGGCATCCGCGAAGAACTGGTCGGAGTCGCGGCCCTCGGGATACCGCTCGTACGCGTCACGCAGCAGCACCGAGACGGCGTTGTCGGCGGTCAGCTGTTCTCCCGTGCCCAGCGTCACGGGTCCGGCGACGGCGAGCATGTACGAGAGCACGACGGGGTCGATCGAGACGACACCGTCGAACGTCGCGCCGGTGGTGTGGGTCCAGAGGGCCTGGAACAGCTGCGCCGTCGTCGGGAAATCGGGCGTGAAGGTGTAATCCTGCGAATGCTTCGCCAACGTGGCCAGATACAGACCGCTCGTCTCGGCGGGCAGCGCCACGTACACGTCATCCTGCGTTCCGGCGTCGTAGAACGTCTGCGAGCTCGCCTGGTCCACGTACCCGAGCTTGCCGTCGGTGAGCGTCACGATCATGCTCGCCGCCGGGTTCCCGCCCGTGGCACGGATCTCGGCGTTGTTCTGGAAGATCAGGAGATAGGTCTTGGTTCCCCCCGAACCGGCCATGTCGAGAAGCGTCGGCAAGTACGTCTCGGCCACGCCGAGCGCGGGTGTCGCGAGGTCGATGAAGCTGACGATGTCGGAGATCGAGTCGCTCACCTCGGGAAGCAGGGTCGCCGTGTCGATCGGCGCGACGATGGCCTGCGCGTCCGCGAACGCTGCGGCGATCTCGGGGATCGAGCTCTGCACCTGCCGGAACGGCTCGAGGTCGATCCCGCCGCCGTCGAGCGTGAGGTCGTCGAAGTCGGTGGCCGACAGGAACTGCAGACCCGGCGCCAGGGCGCGCTCGACGAGGACGTCGACCGCATGCGTCACGCGCCGCACCGCATCCACGTTCTGCCCGATGAACGGCACCCGGGAGGCGAGATCCCACAGCGGGCCGTCCACGGTCCGCACGGCGAGCGTGACGTTCGCCTGGATCTCGTCGGTCGCCGCGAGAAGCTGGGCCTCGTCGGCATCTCCGAGATCGTCGCGCAGCGCCTCGATCCCCACCGCAGCCCGCTCGACCGCGGCACGGGCACGCTGGGCCTCCGACCAGAACTGCATCGCGAAGGCGCCGACGGTGACGCCGCCCACCAGCACGGTGAGCAGCGCGACCACGATCCACGGCCACGCGCGTCGGCGGCGCGCCTGCACAGGCGTCGCCTCATCGTCGACAGCGGCCCCAGTTTGCGCACCCTCGGGTTCGGAGCGCGTGACGATCCCCCTCGCCACGCACCCTATGGTACTCTTCGCGCCTCCGCCTGTCAGAGGTGGAGCGAGAAGGACGAGCTAGGCGGCGCCGGTCTCCGCTTCGGCGATCTCGACGACGCGCTTCACGCCCGGGGCGGGGTGGGCCGTCACCAGGATGGGCAGGTGGTCGCTGAGGCCCTGCGGGAGGGTCCGCACCCGGTCGATCTCGAAGCCGACCGACGTCGCGAAGTCGTAGTGGCCGCGGAAGAATCGGTAGCGCGTGTACGTTCGCGAATCGCTGAGGTTGAGCTCGTACCCCTGCTCGCGGATGTGCTGGCCGAGCCGCTCCTTGAACACCGGGTAGTTGTAGTCGCCGACCATGAGCGCCGGCAGCCCCTCTCCGAGCTGCTGCAGCTCACCCAGCGCCGTGCGGATCTGATGGCGCCGCAGCGAGTTCAGCGCCGTGAGCGGAGCGGCATGGAACGAGGCGACGATGACATCGATGTTCTCGTCGATGTCGTGGAGCCTGACCCCCAGCATCCGCTCCTCCGCCGGCTTCAGCACGCGGTCGTGGAGCGACTTCTTGAGCGAGATGGCCCGCACATCGACCGCGCGGAACGTGTTCTCGCGGTAGTAGAGGGCGAGACCCAGTCGGTTGCGCTGCGTCGAGTCGGCCAGCCGCAGGCCCGAGATCTCGTCAGGGATGTCGGTGGTGTCGGCCTCTTGGAGGCACAGGACGTCTGCGCCGTGGCGTTCCACCAGGTGGGCGAGCTCGCCCGCCGCCCGGTGCTTGCGCAGGTTGTACGAGATGACCTTCATGTCGACGCCCAGCCTATGCCGCAGATGTCATCGGAGGGGGGTCTTGCGGAATCACAACGACACCTCACAGGGAACGCCGATCCGTGTCGCCGGCGCGATGTACGAAAACGCCGGCGGGCGCCTCTGGAGTGTTGTCCGAGAACCCAGGAGGACCCCATGGCCGCCGTATCCACTCCCGCCATTCGCGCCGAACTCGCCGGCGCCCTCGACGTCAGCCGCCTCGCGCGCGAAGCCGCTGAGCGCGAACTGCATCGCAGCATCGCGGTGCGTTCGCGTGCGGCCGAGACGCTCGAGCGCACCGCCGAACGGCGCGGGGTCGAAGAGTCCGAGCGAACGCGCCTGCGTGACGACTACGCGGCCGCCGACCGCGCCGTCGCCGAACACCGTGCCGCCCTCGACAAGGCGCGCCAGTTCGAGCGCGCGGCGGCCATCGTCGCCGACGCGTTCGAGACCGAGGCGACATCGCCCAGCCCGCTGGCGGCCGCGCTGCTCGCGCTCGTCGGCTCACGCACCAAGGGGGCGAGGGCGCGCCGCGCAGCGGCCTGACCCCCCGGGGCGGTGCCATGTTCTCGTAGAGTCGCCTTCGTGGCTACCTCGCGACGGACGATCACGATCCTCGTCGCCGCGGGTGTGTTCGTCGTCATCGGCGTCGCCGTCGCCGCGGTCGCCCTCGGCGGGCAGGCTCCCGAGCCGCCGGGGCCGGGAACCCGCGTGGTCGCGTCGGCTCAGTCGAAGGCGACGGATGCCGCGGCCCGCGCGGCAGCGGGAAGCCCCGAGTACGACGCGGCCCACTATCTCAGCGAACAGCCGACCGCGATCTGGCTGACGCCCGAGGGCGACCCCGCCGACGCCGTCGGCGAGCGGATCGCCGACCTGGCGCAGGAGGCGAGCGCGCAGTCCGCCCGCCTCGCGGTCGTCGTCTACGGCCTGCCGGAGCGCGACTGCGGCGGACAGTCCGCCGGCGGTCTGGACGACGATGCGTACGCCGAGTGGACGGCTGCGATCGGCGACGCACTGCGCGCCGCCGCCGACACGTCGCCCCTCGTGATCCTCGAACCCGACAGTCTCGCCCTGGCCCCGGAATGCGGCAACGTCTCGGCCCGGGTCTCGCAGCTGGCGACGGCGGTCGACGCGATCGCGTCCGACAGCACCTGGGTCTACGTGGACGGCGGCCACTCCGACTGGCTGCCGGCCGACGAGATGGCCGGCCTCATCGAGCAGGTCGACCGGGCGTCCGACGACGACGGCCGCGGCATCCGGGGCTTCGCGACGAACGTGTCGAACTTCCAGCCGACCGACGACGAGGTGGCGTATGCCCACGACGTGGCCGTGCGCCTCGACGGGCTGCACGCGGTCATCGACACGTCGCGCAACGGCGCGGGCGCGAACGGCGAATGGTGCAATCCGCCCGGCCGCCTCGTCGGCGAGCCGGGCGGCACCATCGGCGACGATGTCGTCGACACCAACCTGTGGATCAAGCCGCCGGGCGAGAGCGACGGCGAGTGCAACGGCGGTCCGGCCGCCGGTCGGTGGTGGCCCGAGGCGGCGATCGAGCTCACGCGGGACGTCGTCGGATCGGAATGAGCCCGGCGGCTCGCCGCCCGCGTTGTGTAGCATCGGGGTACTGCGCACGCGTCGGGGGCCGCGGCTGGGGTCGGTCATCGGCGCAGGTTCGACCAACCGTCCGAGAGAGGACGCCCGCCGCATGAGCACCCCTGCCGACGAACTCCAGACCGCCGTCATCATCGAGGACGACCCAGAGATCCGGCACGTCCTCGCCGAGGTGCTGGAGTCGTCGGGGTTCTCGACGGTCTCGGTCGGCAACGGCATCGATGGGGTGCGGGCGGTGCTGACCTACAAGCCGGTGCTCACCACGATCGACGTGCATATGCCGGGCATCGACGGGATCGAGGCGGCCAAGCGCATCCGCGCCCAGTCCGACACGTTCATCATCATGCTCACCGGCCTGGCCGACGAGGCCGATGTGATCGCGGGCCTCGGGGCCGGCGCCGACGACTACCTCGTCAAGCCGTTCCGCCCCCGCGAACTGCGGGCGCGCGTCGAGGCGCTCCTGCGCCGTGCCCGCACGGCCACCGAGGCGACCGCGCCCGCGGCCCTGCCGACGCAGGGCAGCGTCGGCCCGTCGTTCCCGAACGCCCGGCCGGCGACGACGTCGATCCCCACGACCCCGGTCGTCGACATGCCCGTCATCGTCGACAGCACGGTTGAACGCCTGGGCGACGGCGAGTGGCTCGCACACCGCGACCTGCGGCTGCACCCCGAGAACCGGATCGCGCTCATCGGCGACGAGGAGCTCGACCTGACGCGCACCGAGTTCGACCTGCTCGCGACCCTGCTCGAATCGAAGCGCCGCGTGCGCAGCAAGGCCGACCTGACGCTGGTGCTGCGGGGCGAGTCCTACGTGACGAGCTACTTCGTGGGGGACGCCGACAAGCGCGCGGTCGAGGCGCACATGACGAATCTGCGGCGCAAGCTCGGTGAGAGCGCAGCGAACCCGCGGTACATCGAGACGGTGCGCGGCGTCGGCTATCGCCTGACCTCAGAGGTGATCTGATCCGGTGAAGGGGCCCGCCTGTCCCCTCAGGCGGGCCCCGTCACTTCCTCCCCCGCGCCGTGCTCCCCAGCCCCGGCGCTCTCCCCAGTTCCGACTCGCTTCGGGTGCGGGTCAGACCTTGTATCCGTGCTGGCGACGGATGAGCTTGAAGAACATCGACAGTGTCTGCAGCACCGTGACGACGCCGACGATCGGCCAGCCGATCCACAGGATGGTCGACTGCACCATCGGGCCGAGCATCGACCAGATGACGGCCATCGCGATGATGACCGCGATCACCACGACGAGCGGCGTCCAGTGGCCGAGGCCCGAACCGCGTTCGGCCTTGGCCTGCATGGCCCAGTTGTCGACCTTCTTGCGCGACAGGAAGCGCGTCCATGACCGGGCGAAGTAGCTGAGCCGCAGCCACATGTACACCTCGGCGGGCACGAGCGTCACAGCGAAGAAGATGTCGCGTGCGGTGCGGTTGCCCATGGTGAGCGCCATGCGGGTGTTCAGTGCGATGGCGACCGCGGGCGCCAGCAGCCACCACGGCGAGAACACGAAGGCGCCGAGCGAGAGCGAGCCGGCCAGCAGCGCCACGAAGGCGACGCGCACGAAGAGGTTCGTGAGCATACCGAAGTTCTCCAGCCAGCGCACGCGCAGGTTCGGGTGGAACGGCTGCCCCTTGGTGTCGCCGCGCTGCCCGGGCCACATGAGCTCGATGGCGCCGTAGGTCCACTTCACCTGCTGCGCGTCGAGCGCGCGGAGCGTGCTCATGCCGCCGACGTCGGCGCGTGCGAAGGGGCTGATCTTGGTCAGGTAGCCGGCGCTCTTGATCTGCAGCGAGAGCAGCGAGTCCTCGACCTCGGAGTCCTTGACCCAGGGCGTGGACTGGTGGTTCTCCTTCATGACGTCACGCAGGGCCTGCGTCGAGAAGATCGAGAACTGGCCGCCCAGCACCGCCATGTTGCGGCCGCGCAGGAGGTTGTGCAGGTTGAAGGCCGCGAACTGCGCGCGCTGACCCGTGATCAGGAACTTCGCGATGCCGCCCTTGATCGGCTTCTCGTCGATCGAGTAGATCGCCGAGATGCCCCCGATGCGGGTGTCGGAAGCCGCCTCGGACTCGAGGTACTCGACCGCCTTCGCGTCGGCGACCGTGTCGCCGTCGACGCCCAGCAGGTAGTCGTAGCCCTCGACCAGCGTGTAGCCGTAGTTGAGCGCGCCGACCTTCTTGTCGGGGTTCTTGCCGATGTCGTGGACGAACACCTCGGTGAACTGCTCGCCGAGCTCGGTGACGATCTCGTGGGGTCCCGCGAACTCCGAGGCGATGCTGACGGTGCGGTCGGACGTGTTGTTGACGACGACGTGGATCACGTCGGGCACGCGGGTCTGGCTCAGCAGCGACGCGATCACCTGGGCGATCGACTCCTCCTCGTTGTACGCCGGAATGACGCAGCCGATGGTCGAGCGATGCACCGAGGTGTCGTCGAGCACCGCCTCGAAGTCGTCGGCGAAGCCGTGGGCCGAGACGCTGAGCGGGACCAGTTGTGTCACGTTCGTCGCTTTCAAGATCAGGGCACCGGGGTCTCCGGCACGGGTACAGCCTCTCCCGCCGACCGCAACGCTCCTCCGAGGGACCGTGAGGGCTCGCGCAAGGTTTGCGCAAGGCCTCCGCAACGAACGTTGTGGCCAGGGATGCGGCGCGGCCCGAAATGCCGGATGGTCGGGCCAATAGAATCGCGGCATGGCTACCGGGGCGGCACGAACGATGCCCGTCGTGGGCACGCCCGACGCCCGGACGCGGTCGATCTGGCTCACCCAGCTCGTCCTCGCGGCGAGCGTGCTCATCACGGCGATCCTGGTGATGGTGCTGCAGCCGGACCTGTTCGGTCATTGGAACTTCCTGCTCGGGACCCTCTTGGTCGTGGTCCTGACGCTGGCGACGCTGACGGTGCCGTGGTCGGGGGTTCCGGCATCCGCGGTCCTGGCCGTCCCGTTCGCGGACGCGATCGCGATCGGCCTCATGTCGAGCGGCAGCGAACTGCGTCTGGGCTACCTCTGGGCCTTCCCCGTGATGTGGGTGGCCATGCACTTCCGCACCACCGCGCTCGCGATCATGCTCGCGTTGATCGGGATCATCCTCCTGTTCGACTCGGCGATGACCCCCGGACCGCTGGGCGCGCTGCGGGTGTTCGTGGTGCTCCTCACGCTCACCTTCATCGGGATCACCGCGCACCTCTCGCTGCGAAGGACCCGCTCGCTGCGCCGGCTCCTGCGGCGTCAGGCAGACCGGCTCACCGCCACCCTCTCCCGCCGATCCGACCAGGAGCGCCGGACGATGGAGATCCTCAACGGCATCGACACCGGCATCGCGCGCATCTCGGAGGACGGCACGGTCCTGGCCGTGAACGACGCGTATTCGCGGCTGTACGGGCTGGACGCGCTCGATCCCACCCTGCCCGCGCAATCCGTCGAATACACCGGACTGCGAGGGATGCCGGTGCCGTACTCGGAGCGCCCCTTCTCCCGCGCCGCGCGCGGGGAGACCTTCACGGATGCCTCGGTGTGGCTGTTCACCGTGGAAGGCGAATGGCGCGCCCTGTCGGTCACCGCGAAGCGGCTGGCGGCCCGCGGCGACGAAGAGTCCAGCATCCTGCTCCTCGTGCACGATGTCACGGCGCTCACCTACGCCCAGCGCGAGCGCGAGCGGTTCACGGCGATGGCCTCGCACGAGCTGAAGCATCCGCTCACGGTGATGATCGGCAACGCCGAGCTGGCCCTGGAGCTCGACGAGCTCACCCCCCGCACGCGCGAGCGCTTCGAGTCGATCGTCGCCGCGAGCGACCGCATGCTCACCATGACCGAGAGCCTGGTCACCACCTCCCGGCGCGGGTTCTCCGGCCGCGACGAGGTCGCCGACATCGACCTGCGGCAGATCCTTCTCGAGTCCGTCGCCTCCTTCCGGCCGACCGCAGCCGCGAACGACATCTCGGTCGACGTGCGCGCCGACGAGGCCCTGCCGATCACCGCCGACGGCTTCCGGCTGCGTCAGGTGGTCGACAACGTGGTGAGCAACGCCATCAAGTACACCCCCCGCGACGGGCGCGTGCGCATCGTGGGAGCGGTCGACGGCGGCACGGTCGTGCTGACGGTCGCCGACAGCGGGATCGGGATCGGCGCCGAGGATCTGCCCCGGGTGCTGACCCCGTACTTCCGCACGGACGAGGCGAAGCAGAAGTCCGGCGGCACCGGGCTCGGCCTCGGCATCAGCAACGACATCGTGCTCGCCCACGGCGGCACCCTCGAGATCGACAGCGAGGTGGGGGCAGGCACGACCGTCACGGTCCGCCTCCCGCTCGCCTCGGCATTGACGGAAGGACGACCATGACCGACGTCATCGCCGCCTCGGGCGTCGATCTCGGAATCGCTCAGGCGGTGATCACGACGCTCGCCACGATGCTGACGATCGGCGTCGCCTTCCTGGTGCGGCCCGGCCCGCCGACGCTGTACTGGAGCTTCGCGTTCACCCTCGCGATGCTCGCCACCTACGGCGTCGTCGCCGGACAGATCACCGACATGGAGGGGCTCCGGCGTGCGTCACTGGGCGCGCTCCTCGGCGCGCCGGCGTTCCTCTGGTCCGGCTTCCGGGCGGCGTGGGGCCTGCGCCCGCACGTCTGGGCCGGCGCGGTCGTCGCGGGCGCATCCGCCGTGGTGCTCGCGAGCATCGACGACCTGACATGGTTCACCGTGGCGTACCGCACCGCCTTCTTCGCGGCATCCGTCTTCGCAGGCCTGTTCGTGCTCGACTGGGCGCGGTCGGCGAGCCGTCGCAGCGACCGGCTCGTGCTGCCCCTCGCCATCGTGTCGGTCGCCTTCTTGGTGACCGGGCTCGCCACGTTCGTCGGGGGCTTCGCGTTCCCGCCCTCGGGCGGCGATGACTTCGCGCTGCTGCGGCTCGTCTCGTCAGTAGGGATGCTGGTCTACGTCGCCTGCGCGGTGGTGGCCGTCGTCGGCACGACGGCCCGCGACAGCGGGCTGGGCCGCCCCGCGGCGGTGTCGACGGGGTGGCAGCAGTTCGAGCGGATCGCCGGCGACCGGCTGCTGCGCGCCGCGAAGACGCCGGAGCCGTGGGCGGTGGTCTACCTGGGCCTCGATGACGCCCCCGACATCCGCCAGACCGCGGGTGCGGCGGCATTCGCACGCCTGTCGGAGCGACTCCAAGACGAGGTGCGCGCCGTGTTCCCTGCCGAGTCTGACGTCGGCTCGCCCGCGTCGGGCGACGTCGTGGTGCTGGTGCCGAGGCCGGATGCCGCGGTCCGTGACCTGCTGCGGACCATCCTCGAGCGGATCACGCGCCTCGACGTGCACGGCGCCCTGCCGATCCGCCCCACCGCGAGCGCCGGATGGGCGCCGGCGTCGGTGCTGGGCTACGACCTCGACACCCTCGTGTACACCGGCCGGGAGGCCGCGCGCGTCGCGAGC
The DNA here is from genome assembly GCF_044987405.1 of Microbacterium sp. ZW T2_14. Lineage (NCBI taxonomy): Bacteria > Bacillati > Actinomycetota > Actinomycetes > Micrococcales > Microbacteriaceae > Microbacterium > Microbacterium sp. ZW T2_14. Next base: position 70,536 of record NZ_JBJDRK010000004.1, read on the forward strand.
GAGAAGGGCGGCGACCGGTGGGAGCGCGTGGGCGCCGCCGTCGTGGACCGCCTGATCAGTCGGTCAGAGCTACCGTGAGCGTGTCGGTGGCCGTCTGCTTGGCGTATTCGCTCGACGTCGGAGTGGTCTGCACCAGGAAGTCGTAGCTGAACTGCAGCGTGACGAACGTCGCCTCCGCCGGCACCGGGCCCACGTTGAACGTCTGCGAATAGCTGTAGGGGTCGAGCACCAGGTAGCCGGGGCTCACGGTCGACGCGTCGAGCTGGGGCGGGAGGGCCTCGAGCGCGCCTGTCGGCGTCGACGGCACCGCGGTCATCGATGCCCGCTGGAGGTAGACCTTCTGCCCGTCGTCCGGCTGCACCGTCGTGATCAGCGAGATGCTGACCGGCTTCACCGCCTCGGCGGTCCATTGGTCCATCGCGAGCGTGGACCAGTAGTCGACCGTGGCAGTGACGGCGCCGGCGGTGAGAGTGCGCTGGGTGGCCCCGCCCGAGAGGTCGTTCGGCACCGGAGTCGGCACCGCGGTCGATGACGCCGTCGGCGTGCCGCCGCCGCCGGCAGGATCCCAGGGAGCCGGCCCGCAGCCCACGAGCGCGGTCACCGCCACCGCGCTGATCAAGACCACCCCGGCGAACCGGCTTCGCGTGCGCATAGGACCCCCGAGTCGACCCGCCCGAAACGTCCGGTCAGTCTAGCGGGGGCCGCTACTCGCGATCGCGCCGCGCGCGGGTCTGTTCGGCCCGCTGCGCCAGCAGATCGTCGGCCGGATAGCCGACCTCGGTCAGCGTGAGCCCGCGCGCGGCGAGCACCTTGACCTCGGGCACGCGCTCCTGCGCGTCGCGGATCTCGACGACGTCCTCGATGTCGAGCCGCCCGTCCCCCACCGCCACGCACGCTCCGACGAGCGCACGCACCATGCTGTGGCAGAACGCATCGGCCTTGACGTTGGCGACCAGCACGCCCGCGTCGTCGCGGCGCCAGTCGAACTCGAGCAGCGTGCGGATCGTCGTGGCCTCTTCGCGCGGCTTGCAGTAGGCGGCGAAGTCGTGCAGCCCGATGAGGGCGCGGGCCGCGGCATCCATCGCCTCCGCATCGAGGGGTGCCCGCACCGTGGTGGTGCGATGGCGCTCGAGCGGGTCGTAGCCCGTCACCGTGTCGCCGACGCGGTACTGGTAGCGCCGCCACACCGCCGAGAACCGGGCATCGAAGCCGTCGGGGGCGAGCCGCGTGGCGAGGACTGCCACATCGGAGTACGCGCCGACCACCCCCGTCATGCGCGCGGCGAGCGCGGCGGCGCGGTCTTCGAGCGTCGATGTGCCGGCACCGGGACGCGCATGCCGTGCGAGCAGGCGCTGCACCTGCGCGTCGTCGAGGTCGACGTGCGCGACCTGGCCGGTGGCGTGCACACCGGCGTCGGTGCGACCGGCGACGACGAGCCGCGGCGCGCCGCCCAGCACGCGGGCCAGTGCGGACTCGAGCGTCTCCTGCACCGTGCGCAATCCCGGCTGGCGCGCCCAGCCGCGGAAGTGCGTGCCGTCGTAGGCGATGTCGAGGCGGATGCGCACCTCCCCACCCTATTCGGCCACAGACAGCGAGACCCGCCACCCTCGAGGGGTGGCGGGTCTCGCGGTGCGAAGGGGTCCGATTACTCGGACTTCTCCTCGGCGGGAGCCTCGACGGCGTCCGCGGCGGCAGCCTCGGCGGCCGCGCCCTCCTCCTGCGACTCGGCGCCGGCAGCGGCGGCCTCGTCGGCGGCGGGAGCCTCCTCGGCCGCGGGGGCCTCGTCGGCGACGGGTGCCTCTTCGGCCGGCGCAGCCTTCGCGGCAGCAGCCTTCTTGGCCGACGGCTTCTTGGTCACGGGCTCGAGGACGAGCTCGATGACCGCCATGGGGGCGTTGTCACCCTTGCGGTTGCCGACCTTCGTGATGCGGGTGTAGCCGCCCTCACGGTCGGCGACCAGCGGCGCGATCTCGGTGAAGAGCTCGTGCACGACGGACTTGTCGCCGATGACCGACAGCACGCGACGACGCGCGTGCAGGTCGCCGCGCTTGGCGAACGTGATCAGGCGCTCGGCGAGCGGACGCAGGCGCTTGGCCTTGGTCTCGGTCGTCTTGATCGACTTGTGGGTGAACAGCGCTGCGGCCAGGTTCGCAAGCAGCAGGCGCTCGTGGGCGGGGCCGCCTCCGAGGCGGGGACCCTTCGTGGGCTTGGGCATTCTTTGTTACTCCAGGATCAGATTCGGGGGGTCAGGAACTCAGACGGTCTCGTCGTCGTAGCCGCCGTAGAAGTGCGCGCCGTCGAACCCGGGGACCGAGTCCTTCAGCGACAGGCCGAGCGAGACGAGCTTGTCGCGCACCTCGTCGACCGACTTCTGCCCGAAGTTGCGGATGTTCATGAGCTGCGTCTCCGAGAGGGCGACGAGCTCCGACACGGTGTTGATGCCCTCACGCTTGAGGCAGTTGTACGAACGCACCGACAGGTCGAGGTCCTCGATCGGCATCGACAGCTCGTTCGACAGGACGGTCTCGACCGGCGCGGGGCCGATCTCGATGCCCTCGGCCTCGACGTTGAGCTCGCGTGCCAGGCCGAAGAGCTCCGTCAGGGTGCGGCCGGCCGAGGCGACGGCGTCGCGCGGGGCGATCGACGACTTCGACTCGACGTCCAGCACGAGCTTGTCGAAGTCGGTGCGCTCACCGGCACGCGTCGCGTCGACGCGGTACGAGACCTTGAGCACGGGCGAGTAGATCGAGTCGATCGGGATCTGACCGGCCTCGGCGTACTCGTTGCGGTTCTGCGTCGCCGAGACGTAGCCGCGGCCACGCTCGATCGTGAGCTCGAGCTCGAACTTGGCGGTGTCGTTGAGCGTCGCGATGACGAGCTCGGGGTTGTGCACCTCGACACCGGCCGGCGCGGAGATGTCGGCGGCGGTGACCTCACCGGCGCCGGTCTTGCGCAGGTACGCGGTGATGGGCTCGTCGCGCTCGCTGGAGACGACCAGCTGCTTGATGTTGAGGATGATCTCGGTGACATCCTCCTTCACACCCGGGATGGTGCTGAACTCGTGGAGGACGCCGTCGATGCGGATCGACGTCACTGCGGCACCGGGGATGGACGACAGGAGGCTGCGACGCAGCGCGTTGCCGATCGTGTAACCGAAGCCGGGCTCCAGCGGCTCGATGACGAAACGGCTGCGGAACTCCCCGATCTTCTCCTCGGTCAGAGTGGGACGCTGTGCGATGAGCACTATGTGTTCCTTTCGATCACGTGCCCGCTATATGACACGTGCGGTGGGTGAGGTGTTGAGTTTTGATCAGGATGCCTCGTGCCGAGGCATCCGAAAACGAAGGCTGGCCCTTCGACAGGCTCAGGGACCGGTCCCCGAGCCTGTCGAAGGGCGAAGCGTCAGACGCGGCGGCGCTTCGGCGGGCGGCAGCCGTTGTGCGCCTGCGGCGTCACGTCCTGGATCGAGCCGACCTCGAGGCCGGCGGCCGTGAGCGAGCGGATCGCGGTCTCGCGACCCGAACCCGGACCCTTCACGAAGACGTCGACCTTCTTGACGCCGTGCTCCTGCGCCTGGCGGGCAGCGGACTCCGCGGCCATGCCGGCGGCGTACGGCGTCGACTTGCGCGAGCCCTTGAAGCCCACGCCACCCGACGAGGCCCAGCTGATGACAGCGCCGGACGGGTCGGTGATCGAGACGATCGTGTTGTTGAACGTCGACTTGATGTGGGCCTGGCCCAGCGCGATGTTCTTCTTCTCCTTGCGGCGCGGCTTGCGCGCGGCGGACTTGGCCTGTGCCATGTGCGTTCTCTCCCTGAATCCTTGGGGCGCCGGCGGAGGCCTAGCGCGCCTTCTTCTTGCCGGCGACGGTGCGCTTCGGGCCCTTGCGGGTGCGAGCGTTCGTCTTCGTGCGCTGACCGCGCACCGGGAGGCCGCGACGGTGGCGGATGCCCTCGTAGGAGCCGATCTCGACCTTGCGGCGGATGTCGGCGGCGACCTCGCGCCGCAGATCACCCTCGACCTTGTAGTTGCCTTCGATGTGGTCGCGAAGGGCGATCAGCTGGTCGTCGCTGAGGTCCTTGACGCGGATGTTCTCGTCGATCCCCGTCGCAGCGAGGATCTCGTTGGAGCGGGTACGGCCCACGCCGTAGATGTACGTGAGGGCGATCACCACGCGCTTGTCGCGCGGGATGTCAACGCCGGCAAGACGTGCCATGCGGTTTCTCCTGTGGAGTGAGTGGAGGTGTGGAGCAGGATCGGTGCCCGGGCCTCCGCCCGAGGTGTCCCCTCCGAAGAGGTTCTGACCCTGCCTGTGATGTGTTCAGTTGTACGTGCCGGGGCTGCGCGAAGCGCAGCAGCCCATCAGCCCTGGCGCTGCTTGTGACGCGGGTTCGACTTGCAGATCACCATGACGCGACCGTGGCGGCGGATGACCTTGCAGTGGTCGCAGATGGGCTTGACGGAGGGCTTGACCTTCATGTTGTTTCCTGTTTCGCTGTCTTCGCCGGGCAGGCTTCGCGGCTCGGTTGCTGAGCTTGTCGAAGCACTGGGGCGTTACTTCTCGACCGGTCTAGCGGTAGCGGTAGACGATGCGCCCGCGGGTGAGGTCGTAGGGCGAGAGCTCCACGACGACACGGTCCTCGGGGATGATGCGGATGTAGTTCTGCCGCATCTTGCCGGAGATCGTAGCGAGGACCTTGTGTCCGTTGCTCAGCTCAACGCGGAACATCGCGTTGGGCAGCGCCTCGGAGATCACGCCCTCGATTTCGATGACACCGTCTTTCTTCGCCATACGCTCGCTAACAGTTCTGCAGACCGGTCGGTCTGCGGTGGATGGGAGTCGGTGCTACGACACGCCAATGAAGGCGCAACGCACCAAAGATCAATCATACGTGATAGTGGATGCCTCGGCAAATCACCGACGGGATGCCGCGGGCCGCGGCATCCCGTCGTCGTGATGCTTACTCGAACAGCGTCGCCAGCTGACCCGCGGGCGGCAGCGACGAGTTCGCGATGACCTCGCCGTTGACCGCGATGGTCGGCGTGCCGATGCCCTGCGAGCCCGGCTGGATGGGGGTCTCCTCCGTCATCGCGGTGACGTAGCCGGCGTAGGTGCCGTCGTTGACGCACGAATCGATGCCGGTCACACCCACCCCCGACGCGATATCGAGGATCTCGCTGTTCGTGAGGCCCTTCGACCCCTCGGCAGGCTGGTTCTCGAACATCGCCTGCAGGAACGGCAGCGACGCGTCGGCGTCTTCGACGGCCACGCAGTACGCGGCGTTGGCGGAACGCGTGGAGTACTGCGTCCCGCTCGACTGGCCGTCCAGGATCGAGATCGGGTGGATGCCGAGGGTGATGCTGCCGTCGTCGACCATGCCCTCGATCTCGGCGCCGTACACCTGCTCGAACTGGTTGCAGACCGGGCACATGAAATCGATGTACGTGTCGAGGCGGTCCTCGCCGTCGCCCACCAGGATCGCGCCGGTCTCGCCGTCGATGTTCGACGCGGACGGGGTGTTGACCTCGGTCGGCAGCGGCTTGGGCGTCGCGGCGTTGTTGAGCGTCACCACGAGCACGATGACGAGCGCCAGCGCGATGACGACACCGGCCGTCACCCAGATCGCGAACCAGTTGGTCTTGCGTGCCGTCTGTGCCATGTCGTGCCTCCTAGGCGATCTCGCGCGGGGTCACGCCGAAGGGCGCCAGGCCCGCGGCACCGCCGTCGGGTGCGGTGAGCACCCAGATTCCGTCTTCGTGCACCGCCACGCTGTGCTCCCAGTGGGAGCCCGCCGTGCCGTCGAGCGTCGAGACCGTCCAGCCGTCGTCCTCGACGAAGGTGGCCTGATCGCCGATCACGACCATCGGCTCGATCGCGAGCACGAGCCCGGGCCGCACCTCCGGTCCCGGGTCCGGCACGCGGTAGTTGAAGACCGAGGGCGACTCGTGCATCTTGCGGCCGATGCCGTGGCCGACGTACTCGCGCAGGATGCCGTAGGTCCCCGACTCCGGGGAGTTGGCCTCGATGTACTGCTGCACGGCCGTGCCGATCTCGCCGATGTGCTTCGCCGACGCGAGTGCGGCGATGCCGGCCCACAGCGATCCCTCGGTCACGTCCGACAGCCGCTGGCGCTCGACGACGATCTCAGGGCGCGAGTCGTCGGGCAGCACGAAGGTGAACGCGGAGTCGCCGTTCCAGCCCTTGTACTCGGCACCCGCGTCGATCGACAGGATGTCGCCCGGGGCGAGCACCCGATCGCCGGGGATGCCGTGCACGACCTCTTCGTTGACCGAGGTGCAGATGGTGTGGCGGTAGCCGCGCACCATCTGGAAGTTGGACTTCGCACCTCGGGCGGTGATGAGACCGGATGCCGCGGCATCCAGTTCCGCCGTCGTCACACCCGGAGCGATCAGGGCCCGCGCGGCGTCGAGGGCCGCGGCCGTGATCAGCCCGGGCTCGACCATCGCCCGCAGCTGGGCGGGCGACTTGTAGATCGAGCGGCGCAACGACACGGGCTCAGGCGGCAGCGGCGCGGTCGAGGCCGCGCGCTTCCAGCGCCGCGATGATGCGGTCGGTGATCTCGTCGAGCGAGCCCACGCCGTCGATCCGGTCGACGATGCCGCGCGTGCGGTAGATGTCGAGGATCGGCGCGGTCTCGCGCTCGTAGATCGCGAGCCGGTTGGCGATGACCTCTTCGGTGTCGTCGCTGCGGCCCTGCTCGGCGGCACGCAGCGAGATGCGCGCGATGCTCTCGTCGCGCGGCACGTCGAGTTCGATCACGGCGTCGAGCTCCTCGTCGCGGCCCTCGAGGAACTCGTCGAGGTGCATGACCTGGGCGACGTTGCGCGGGTAGCCGTCCAGGAGGAAGCCGGCTGCGGCATCCTGCTGCGACAGGCGGTCGCGCACGACCGCGCTGGTCAGCTCGTCGGACACGAGATCCCCGGCCTCGATGATGGCCTTCACCTGCTCGCCGAGCTCGGTGCCCGCTGCCACCGCGCCGCGGAAGACGTCGCCGGTCGAGACGGGAAGGATGCCGAACGCCTCGGCGATGCGGACGCCCTGCGTGCCCTTGCCGGAGCCCTGCGGTCCGACGATGAGGAGACGGGTCATCGGAGAAGCCCTTCGTAGTGACGCTGCTGCAGCTGGGCGTCGATCTGCTTCACCGTCTCGAGGCCGACGCCGACGATGATCAGGATCGAGGCGCCGCCGAACGGGAAGTTCTGGTTGGCGCCGACCGTGGCGAGGGCGATCAGCGGCAGGAGCGCGATCAGACCGAGGTAGATCGAGCCCGGGAGCGTGATTCGCGTCAGCACGTAGTCGAGGTACTCCGCGGTGGGCCGGCCGGCACGGATGCCGGGGATGAAGCCGCCGTACTTCTTCATGTTGTCGGCGACCTCGACCGGGTTGAACGTGATCGCGACGTAGAAGTAGGTGAACCCGACGATGAGGAGGAAGTACAGCGCCATGTACAGCGGGTGGTCGCCGCGCACCAGGTAGAGCTGGATCCAGGCGACCCACGCCGGGACCTCTTCGCCCGCCTGCGGCTGGTTGAACTGCGCGATGAGAGCCGGGATGTACAGCAGCGACGAGGCGAAGATGACGGGCACGACGCCGGCCATGTTCACCTTGATCGGGATGTAGGTGTTGGTGCCGCCGTACGTGCGGCGACCCACCATGCGCTTGGCGTACTGCACCGGGATGCGGCGCTGGGACTGCTCGACGTAGACCACGAGCGCGACGACGACGATGCCGACCGCGAGGACGAGCAGGAACACCTCGAAGCCCTTGGACTGCGCGATCGCCCACATCGAGACGGGGAACGCCGCGGCGATCGAGGTGAAGATCAGCAGCGACATGCCGTTGCCGATGCCGCGCTCGGTGACGAGCTCGGCGAACCACATGATGAGGCCGGTGCCGGCGGTCATCGTGATGATCATCAGGAGCTGTGCCCACCACACGTCGTTGGTGAGGAGCTGCTCGCACTCGGGGACGTTCGTCGTCCCGAAGAGCTGGCCGCTGCGGGCCACGGTGACGAGGGTGGTCGACTGCAGGAGCGCCAGCGCGATCGTCAGGTAGCGCGTGTACTGCGTGAGACGCGCCTGGCCCGACTGGCCCTCCTTGTAGAGGGTCTCGAAGTGCGGGATGACCACGCGCAGCAGCTGGACGATGATCGTCGCCGTGATGTACGGCATGACGCCCAGCGCGAAGATGGACAGCTGCAGCAGTGCACCGCCCGAGAAGAGGTTGACCAGCGACAGCAGCCCCTCGGTGCCCGAGGACGCCTCAAGACACGTCTGGACGTTCGGGAAGTCGACGAAGGGCGCCGGGATGTGCGCGCCGAAGCGGTACAGGGCGATGATCGCCAGGGTGAATGCGATCTTCCGACGAAGGTCGGGTGTGCGGAAGATCCGCGCGATGGCGCTGAACAAGAGGATTCCTCCAGAGGGGGGCGTCGGCACGCAGACGTGCCGACGTCCAGGGTAACCCAGTGGGGGCCGGAGCAAGCTCCGACCCCCACTGTGCGCGTACTACTTGACGGTGCCGCCCGCGGCGACGATCTTCTGCTCGGCGGAACCCGAGACCTTGTCGACCGACACGGTGAGCTTCACCGAGATGTCGCCGGTGCCGAGCACCTTGACCTTCTCGTTCTTGCGCACTGCACCCTTGGCGACCAGGTCGCCGACGGTGACGTCGCCACCGGCCGGGTACAGCTCCGCGAGCTTGTCCAGGTTCACGACCTGGTACTCGACGCGGAACGGGTTCTTGAAGCCGCGCAGCTTCGGGGTGCGCATGTGCAGCGGCATCTGGCCACCCTCGAATCCGACCTTGACCTGGTAGCGGGCCTTCTGGCCCTTGGTGCCACGGCCGGCGGTCTTGCCCTTCGAGCCCTCACCACGACCCACGCGGGTCTTCGGGGTGTTGGAGCCCGGGACCGGACGCAGGTGGTGCACCTTCAGCACGCCGGGGCGCGCCACGGGGGCATCCTTCTTGGGAGCGTCCTTCTTGGGTGCGGCAGCCTTCTTCGCCGGCGCAGCCTTCTCGGCGGCGGCCTTGGGGGCAGCCTTCTTCGCAGGAGCCTTCTTGGGCGCCTTCTCAGCCTCGACGGCTTCGTTCTTCTCGGCCTTTTCAGCCATCAGTCGATCTCCTCAACCTTGACGAGGTGAGCGACGGTCCGGACGTAGCCGCGCGTCTGCGCGTCGTCGGGACGGACGACCGAGTCGCCGATCCGCTTGAGACCGAGCGAACGCAGCGTGTCGCGCTGGTTCTGCTTCTCACTCACCTTGGACTTGACCTGCGTGACCTTCAGACGCGCAGCCATCAGACACCTGCCTTCGCAGCGGCCGCGGCCTCAGCCTCGGCACGGACGAGACGGGCGGGGGCGACCTGGTCGAAGTCGAGGCCACGACGCGCGGCGACCGCACGGGGCTCCTCGAGCTGCTTCAGGGCCTCCACCGTCGCGTGGACGATGTTGATCGTGTTCGACGAGCCGAGCGACTTCGACAGGACGTCGTGGATGCCGGCGCACTCGAGCACGGCACGCACCGGACCACCGGCGATGACACCGGTACCGGCAGCGGCCGGACGAAGCAGCACCACACCGGCAGCGGCCTCACCCTGCACCGGGTGCGGGATGGTCGAGCCGACGCGGGGCACGCGGAAGAAGTTGCGCTTGGCCTCTTCGACACCCTTCGAGATCGCCAGCGGCACCTCGCGAGCCTTGCCGTAGCCGACGCCCACCACACCGTTGCCGTCGCCGACGACGACGAGCGCGGTGAAGCTGAAGCGACGACCGCCCTTGACGACCTTCGAGACACGGTTGATGGTGACGACGCGCTCGAGGAACTGGCTCTCGTTGCGGTCGCGGCCACCGCGGTCACCGCGGGTCTGGTTGCGTTCGCGTCCACCGCGGCGCGGCTCGCGCTCGCGCTCGGCGGGCGCCGTCGCGGCAGCCTCGGCCGGAGCCTCGGCAGCTGCCTGCTCGGTCACGATGTTCTCCTTGTTGTCACTCACAGGTTCAGACCTCCCTCGCGGGCGCCGTCGGCGATCGCCGCGACACGGCCCGCATAGCGGTTGCCGCCACGGTCGAACACGACATCCGAGACACCGGCGGCCTTGGCGCGCTCCGCGAGGAGCTCACCGACCTTGCGTGCCTTGGCCGTCTTGTCACCGTCGAAGGTGCGCAGATCGGTCTCGAGGGTCGAGGCCGAGGCCACCGTGTGGCCCTTGCTGTCGTCGACGACCTGCACGAAGACGTGGCGGGCCGAACGGGTGACGACGAGGCGCGGACGCAGCTCGGTGCCGACGACCTTCTTGCGCAGGCGGGCATGACGACGCGAACGCGCCTGAGTCTTTGTCTTGACAGCCATGGTTACTTACCACTCTTTCCGGCCTTGCGACGAACGACCTCGCCGGCGTACCGCACACCCTTGCCCTTGTACGGCTCGGGCTTGCGGATCTTGCGGATGTTCGCGGCGGCCTCGCCGACGGCCTGCTTGTCGATGCCCGAGACCGTGAGCTTGTTGTTGCCCTCGACGGTCAGGGTGATCCCGGCGGGCGGGTCGACCAGGACGGGGTGCGAGAAGCCGAGAGCGAACTCGACCGCCGTGCCCTTCTGCGCGACGCGGTAACCCGTGCCGACGACCTCGAGGCCCTTGGTGTAGCCCTGGGTGACACCGATGATGTTGTTGTTGATGAGCGTGCGGGTCAGGCCGTGGAGCGAACGCGAGGCGCGCTCGTCGTCGGGACGGGTCACGACGACCTGTGCCTCTTCGACCTTGACTTCGATGGGGCTGGCCACGGTGAGCGTCAGCTCGCCCTTGGGGCCCTTGACGGCGACATCCTGGCCATCGACCGAAACGGTCACGCCGGCGGGGATGTCGATCGGAAGACGACCGATTCGCGACATGTCAGATCACCACACGTAGGCGAGGACTTCCCCACCCACGCCCTTCTGCTCGGCCTGGCGGTCCGTGAGGAGGCCAGAGGAGGTGGACAGGATCGCGACGCCGAGGCCGCCGAGGACGCGAGGGATCTCGGTCGACTTCGCGTACACGCGGAGGCCGGGCTTCGAGACGCGCTTGATGCCGGCGATCGACCGCTCGCGGTTCGGGCCGTACTTGAGCGTCAGCGTGAGGGTCTGGCCGACGCGCGCGTCGCTGATCTCCCACGCGGAGATGTAGCCCTCGCGCTTGAGGATCTCGGCGATGTGGGTCTTGAGCTTGGAGCTCGGCAGCGACACAGAGTCGTGGTGCGCCGAGTTCGCGTTGCGCAGACGGGTCAGCATATCTGCGACCGGGTCTGTCATTGTCATTTGTTGATTCCTTTGTTCACGAGGTATCGGCTGCCGTTACACGCCAGACGACCTTCCATGATTGCCGTATTCAGTTATGTGATCGGATGCCGCGACCGCCGCTCGCGCGCCGGCCGCGGCATCCGGTTCAGGAGTTACGCCTGCGCGTCGTCCGACTTGAACGGGAAGCCCAGGTGGCGCAGGAGTGCGCGGCCCTCGGCATCCGTCTTCGCGGACGTCACGATGGTGATGTCGAAGCCGCGGACGCGGTCGATCTTGTCCTGGTTGATCTCGTGGAACACGGACTGCTCCTGGAGACCGAACGTGTAGTTGCCGTTGCCGTCGAACTGCGCACCCGACAGACCGCGGAAGTCGCGGATGCGGGGCAGGGCCAGGTTGACGAGGCGGTCGATGAACTCCCACGCGCGGTCGCCCCGGAGGGTGACGTGCGCGCCGATGGCCTGACCCTCGCGCAGCTTGAACTGCGCGATGGACTTGCGGGCCTTGGTCACGACCGGCTTCTGGCCGGTGATCTTGGTGAGGTCGTCGACCGCGCCATCGATCACCTTGCTGTCGCGAGCTGCCTCGCCGACACCGGTGTTCACGACGACCTTGACCAGGCCGGGCGTCTGCATGACGTTGGCATAGCCGAACTCGTCCTGCAGAGCCTTCTTGATCTCGCCGTTGTACTTCTGCTTCAGGCGGGGCTGGATCTTGCCAGCCTCCACGGCAGTGGTGGTGCTCATCAGAGGTCCTTGCCTGACTTCTTCGCGTAACGCACGCGGACGGTGCGCTTCACGCCGTCCTTCGTCTGCTCCTCGACGCGGTGACCGACACGGGTCGGCTTCTTGCTCGAGGGGTCGACGACTGCGACGTTGGAGATGTGGATCGGGGCTTCCATCGTCTCGATGCCGCCCGTCTTGGTGCCGCGCTGCGACTGGCCGACGCGGTTGTGCTTCGTGACGAAGTTCACACCCTCGACGATGACGCGGTTCTGGTCGGCGAGGACCTCGAGGACCTTGCCCTGCTTGCCCCGGTCGCCGCCCTTGTCCTGCTTCTTGCCAGTGAGGACCTGAACCAGGTCACCCTTCTTGATCTTGGCCATGGGGTCAGATCACCTCCGGTGCGAGCGAGACGATCTTCATGAACTTCTTGTCGCGAAGCTCACGGCCGACCGGTCCGAAGATGCGGGTGCCGCGGGGCTCCCCGTCGCTCTTCAGGATGACGGCGGCGTTCTCGTCGAACTTGATGTAAGAGCCGTCGGAACGACGGGTCTGCTTGACGGTGCGGACGATGACGGCCTTGACCACATCGCCCTTCTTGACGTTGCCGCCCGGGATCGCGTCCTTGACGGTGGCCACGATGATGTCACCCACGCCGGCGTACCGACGGTTCGAGCCGCCGAGAACGCGGATGGTGAGCAGCTCCTTGGCGCCCGTGTTGTCGGCGACCTTGAGGCGGGACTCGTTCTGAATCACTTGGCCTTCTCCAGGATCTCGACCAGACGCCAGCGCTTCGTGGCGCTCAGCGGGCGGGTCTCGTTGATGAGCACGAGGTCACCGATACCCGCCGAGTTGCCCTCGTCGTGCGCCTTCACCTTGGAGGTGCGGCGGATGACCTTGCCGTACAGCGGGTGCTTCACGCGGTCCTCGACCTCGACGACGATGGTCTTGTCCATCTTGTCGCTGACGACGTAGCCGCGGCGGGCCTTGCGGTAGCCGCGGGCGTGGACGTCGCGCACATCGTGCTCGGACGACTCGTGACCCTTTGTCTCGACCGCGTCGGCGGCCTTCTTCGTGTCAGCCATTACTCGGCCTCTTCCTTCGCGGCCTTGTCAGCGTCGTCCGCCTTCTTGGCCTTCGTCTTCTTCGCCTTCGTCGCCGTCTCCAGCGGTGCGGGCGTGGCACGGATGCCGAGCTCGCGCTCACGGATCACGGTGTAGAGCCGCGCGATGTCGCGCTTGACCGCACGGATGCGGCCGTGGCTCTCGAGCTGGCCGGTGGCCGACTGGAAGCGCAGGTTGAACAGCTCTTCCTTGGCCTTGCGCAGCTCCTCGACGAGGCGCTGGTCTTCGAACGTGTCGAGCTCGCTCGGAGCGAGCGTCTTGGTGCCGATCGCCATTACGCGTCGCCCTCCTCGCGCTTGATGATGCGTGCCTTCAGGGGCAGCTTGTGGATTGCGCGGGTCAGGGCCTCACGAGCGAGTTCCTCGTTGACGCCGGCGACCTCGAAGAGGACGCGACCCGGCTTGACGTTTGCGACCCACCACTCGGGCGAGCCCTTACCGGAACCCATGCGGGTCTCGGCCGGCTTCTTGGTGAGCGGACGGTCGGGGTAGATGTTGATCCACACCTTGCCGCCACGCTTGATGTGACGCGTCATCGCGATACGAGCGGACTCGATCTGACGGTTGGTCACATACGCGGGCGTCAGAGCCTGGATGCCGAACTCGCCGAAGGAGACCTTCGTGCCGCCGGTGGCCTGGCCGGAGCGACCCGGGTGGTGCTGCTTGCGGTACTTGACCTTGCGGGGAATAAGCATTACGCCGATGCTCCTTCTGCGACGGGGGCCTCGTTGCGACGGTCACCACGGTCACCGCGGTCGCCGCGGGGTCCGCGACGGTCGCCGCGATCGCGCGCCGGCTTCTGGTTGGCCTGCTCGCGAGCGAGCTCCTTGTTGGTGAGGTCGCCCTTGTAGATCCAGACCTTCACGCCGATGCGGCCGAAGGTGGTCTTCGCCTCGTAGAAGCCGTAGTCGATGTTCGCGCGCAGCGTGTGCAGCGGCACACGACCCTCGCGGTAGAACTCCGAACGGCTCATCTCGGCGCCGCCGAGGCGGCCGGAGACCTGGATGCGGACGCCCTTGGCGCCGGCGCGCTGCGCGCCCTGCAGGCCCTTGCGCATCGCGCGGCGGAACGCCACGCGAGCGGTGAGCTGCTCGGCGATGCCCTGCGCGACGAGCTGAGCGTCGGCCTCGGGGTTCTTGACCTCGAGGATGTTCAGCTGGATCTGCTTGCCGGTGAGCTTCTCGAGGTCGGCGCGGATGCGCTCGGCCTCGGCGCCGCGACGTCCGATCACGATGCCCGGGCGGGCGGTGTGGATGTCGACGCGGACGCGGTCACGGGTGCGCTCGATCTCGATGTTGCTCACGCCGGCCCGGTCGAGCTGGGTCTGCAGGAGCTTGCGGATCCTGATGTCCTCGGCGACGTAGTCGGCGTAACGCTGACCCGGCTTCGTCGAGTCCGAGAACCAGCGCGACACGTGGTCGGTCGTGATGCCGAGGCGGAAGCCGTAGGGGTGGACTTTCTGTCCCATTACTTGCTCGCCTTCTTGCTCTTGGCAGCCGGCGTCGTGTCGGTGACCTCGGGGGTCGACAGCACGACGGTGATGTGGCTGGTGCGCTTCTTGATCTGGAAGGCACGACCCTGCGCGCGGGGGCGGAAACGCTTGAGCGTCGTGCCCTCGTCGACGTACGCGTTGGCCACGTACAGGTCCTGCTCGTCCAGGTACTCGCCGTCCTTGTCTGCCTTCACGCGAGCGTTCGCGATGCCGGCGGCGACGAGCTTGTAGATCGGCTCGCTCGCGCTCTGCGGCGCGAACTTGAGGATGGCCAGGGCCTCCTCGGCCTGCTTGCCCTTGATGAGCGCGACGACACGACGAGCCTTCTGAGGGGTCACGCGGATGTGTCGCACGCGTGCGATGGACTCCACCATTTCTCTCTCCTCTGCCCCCGCGTCAGCGGCGGCGGCCCTTCTTGTCGTCCTTCACGTGGCCGCGGAAGGTGCGGGTGGGCGCGAACTCGCCCAGTTTGTGGCCGACCATGGTCTCGGACACGAACACGGGGATGTGCTTGCGTCCGTCGTGCACGGCGATGGTGTGTCCCAGCATGGCGGGGATGATCATCGAACGGCGCGACCAGGTCTTGATGACGTTCTTGGTGCCGGCTTCGTTCTGGACGACGACCTTGCGAAGCAGGTGCTCGTCGACGAAGGGGCCCTTCTTAAGGCTGCGAGGCATCTTCCTCTACTCCTACTTCCGCTTCTTGCCGGCGTTGCGACGACGGACGATGTACTTGTCGCTTTCCTTGTTCGCGTGGCGGGTGCGGCCTTCGGCCTGACCCCACGGCGAAACCGGGTGACGACCACCGGAGGTCTTACCCTCACCACCACCGTGCGGGTGGTCGACAGGGTTCATCGCGACACCGCGGACGGTCGGGCGGATGCCCTTCCAGCGGTTGCGACCGGCCTTGCCCCAGTTGATGTTCGACTGCTCGGCGTTGCCGACCTCGCCGACGGTCGCGCGGCAGCGCGCGTCGACGTTGCGGATCTCGCCCGAGGGCAGACGCAGCTGAGCGTAAGGGCCATCCTTCGCCACGAGGCGAACCGACGTGCCCGCCGAGCGCGCCAGCTTCGCGCCGCCGCCGGGGCGGAGCTCGATCGCGTGGATCACGGTACCGGTGGGGATGTTCTTCAGCGGCAGGTTGTTGCCCGGCTTGATGTCAGCCGACGCCCCCGACTCGACGATGTCGCCCTGCGCCAGCTTGTTCGGCGCGAGGATGTAGCGCTTCTCGCCGTCGAAGTAGTGCAGGAGCGCGATGCGCGCGGTGCGGTTGGGGTCGTACTCGATGTGAGCGACCTTGGCGTTGACGCCGTCCTTGTCATTGCGACGGAAGTCGATGACGCGGTACTGGCGCTTGTGGCCACCACCGATGTGACGCGTGGTGATGCGGCCCTGGTTGTTGCGGCCACCGGTCTTGCTGAGCGGGCGGAGGAGCGACTTCTCAGGCGTCGATCGGGTGATCTCGGCGAAGTCGGCCACCGACGAGCCGCGGCGACCCGGGGTCGTGGGCTTGTACTTGCGAATAGCCATATCTCTAGTCCTCTATCCCGACCGTCAGCCGACTGCCGTGAAGATGTCGATGGTGCCCGACTTCAGGGTCACGATGGCGCGCTTGGTGTCCTTGCGCTTGCCGGTGCCGAAGCGGGTACGACGGGCCTTGCCCGTGCGGTTGAGCGTGTTGACCGCTGCGACCTTGACGCCGAAGATCTTCTCGATCGCGAGCTTGATCTCGGTCTTCGAAGCGCGGGGGTCCACCAGGAAGGTGTACTTGCCCTCGTCGATGAGCCCGTAGCTCTTCTCGGAGACGACCGGCTTCAGGATGATGTCGCGCGGGTCCTTGTTGACGGCGGTCATGCCGAGACCTCCTCGGTGGCGGCGGTCTTCGAGGCGACGAACGCGTCGAAGGCGGCCTTGGTGAAGACGATGTCGTCCGAGACGAGAACGTCGTACGCGTTCAGCTGGTCGAACGGCAGCACGTGGGCGAACGAGATGTTGCGAACGCTCAGCACCGTGACGTCGTCCTCGCGGTCGACGACGACGAGCACGTTCTTGGTCGCGTTGACGCTGGCGAAGACCGCTGCTGCGGTCTTGGTCGAGGGCGCACCCTCGATGCCGAACGTCTCGACGACGTGCAGACGCTCACCACGAGCACGGTCGCTGAGCGCGCCCAGGAGGGCGGCGGCGATCATCTTCTTGGGGGTGCGCTGCGAGTAGTCGCGCGGCTTCGGGCCGTGCACGATGCCACCGCCGGTCATCTGAGGCGCGCGGATCGAGCCCTGACGGGCGTTACCCGTGCCCTTCTGCTTGAAGGGCTTGCGGCCGGCGCCCGAGACCTCACCGCGACGCTTGGTCGAGTGGGTGCCCTGGCGAGCCGCCGCGAGCTGCGCGACGACGACCTGGTGGATGAGCGGGATGTTCGTCTTGACGTCGAAGATCGAAGCCGGCAGTTCGACGGAACCAGCCGTCGTGCCGTCTGCCTTCAGGACGTCGAGCGCGAGAGTCGAGTCAGCCATGAGATCAGGCACCCTTCACTGCGTTGCGGACGTAGACGATGCGGCCACGAGCACCGGGGACGGCGCCCTTGACGAGCAGCAGACCCTTCTCGGCGTCGACGGCGTGCACCTTGAGGTTGAGGACGGTCACGCGCTCGCCACCCATACGGCCGGCCATGCGCATGCCCTTGAAGACGCGGCTCGGCGTCGACGAGGCGCCGATCGAGCCGGGCTTGCGGTGGTTGCGGTGCGCACCGTGCGAAGCGGAGACGCCCTTGAAGTTGTGGCGCTTCATGACGCCCGCGGTGCCCTTGCCCTTGCTGGTGCCGACGACGTCGACCAGCTGGCCGGCCTCGAACGTGCCGTCCACCGTGAGCTCCTGACCGAGTGAGTAGTCAGCAGCGTCCGAGGTGCGGACCTCGGTGAGGTGACGGCGCGGGGTGACACCCGCGGCCTCGAAGTGGGCCGTGAGGGGCTGGTTCACCTTGCGCGGGTCGATCTGGCCGTACGCGATCTGGACAGCCTTGTAGCCGTCCTTCTCGGGCGTACGCACCTGCGTGACCACGTTCGGTGCGATCTCGATGACGGTGACGGGAACGAGCTTGCCGTTCTCGTCCCACACCTGGGTCATGCCGAGCTTGGTGCCCAGCAGTCCCTTGGAAACCTTGTTGTTGATGTCAGCCATGTCGAACCTCAGAGCTTGATCTCGATGTTGACATCGGCCGGGAGGTCGAGGCGCATCAGCGAGTCGACAGCCTTGGGCGTCGGGTCGACGATGTCGATCAGACGCTTGTGGGTGCGCATCTCGAAGTGCTCGCGGCTGTCCTTGTACTTGTGGGGAGAACGGATCACTGCGATCACGTTCTTCTCCGTCGGAAGGGGCACGGGGCCCACGACCGTCGCGCCCGCACGGGTCACGGTGTCGACGATCTTTCGTGCCGACGAGTCGATGACCTCATGGTCGTACGACTTCAGGCGAATGCGGATCTTCTGTCCCGCCATTGTCTGCTCACTCTCTTTCTCGCGTCATACCCCAGTGGCATTGGACGCACGTGGCGCTACGCGCCTGGCACTTGCGCACCGCTGTTCTGCTGTCAATCCGGGTGTCACGCCGAAGCGCTGCTCCCGGCATCCGTTCTCCGCTTGCGCGCGAAGCATGGCTCCGCTGTGGGTGGATTCGAGATGTGGTGGTTCTGCTGCCCGCGGCCTAGGACTCTGCGCTTTGCGCCTGCCTATGCACTGCCCTGACAGTGATCCGACGCACGCCAAGAGGGGCGCCGGAATGTGGAACCTCACTAGTCTACGTGCAGCCCGGGCGTGTCGCAAACTCGGGCGTGTCGTGACGCGAGTATGCTCGGCCGTTTCCCAGATCGGGGATGCCGCGTGGCAGCGGAAAGGGCGGCCGCGCTGTGCGCGACCGCCCTCTCCGTGCTGTGTGGCGTTGTTACTGCATGCTCGCGTGACGGCGGCGGTAGGCCACGATCGCGACGACCGCGATGCCGGCGAGGAGCGCCGTTCCGCCCGCTGCGACGATGATCGGGCTGACCCCGCCACCGGTCACTGCCAGTGCTTCGGCGTCGGTCGACGTCGGGGTGCCGGCCGGCTCGTCGCCGCTGCCCACGGGCGGGTTGGCGCAGAGCGCGGTGGCCTGCGGGTACTCGACCTCGGTCGTGTAGGTCGGGTTCACCTCGAACTCGACGGTGACGCCCGCGCGGGTCCACGCGAAGTTGCCGTCGGTCTGCACGTACTCGCCGTCGACGAGGTCCCAGCCGGGCCACATCTTCGGGTTGCCGTCGGATGCGCCGGGCCAGAGCAGCTTGCCGCTCAGGGGCTGGTCCTCGACGACATAGTCCTCGCCATCCGGGTTCACGAAGGTGATCGTGACGGGGTTGGCGCTGTCGGCCACGAAGCCCTCGGGCAGTGACACGGCGTAGCCCAGGTACGGCACGTCGCCGACGCACACGGACTGGATCTCACCGGGCACCAGATCGCAGGTCTCGCCGATCTCGGCCTGCGTGAGCGGGCGGGTCTGCGTCTCGGTCACCTTCGTGGTCGACGGGACCGCCGGGCCCTCGCCTTCGAGCGTGTAGGTGGTGGTGCTGACTTCACGCGTCTGAGTCACCACGGTGTCACCGCAGGCCCACACGCCGTCCTTCCACTCGGTGCGCTCGACCGTGGTGTCGGGCGGGCACGTCGCCTGCTCGGCCGGAGTCAGGGCACGGGTGGTGACGACCGGCTCGGAGTCCACGGGAGTGCCGAGCACCCACTTCTCGGCCTGCTCGTCCCACGTGTGGTCCGTGGTCGTGGTGATGGTCGTCACGGTGGCGAGCTTGGTGTTGCAGTCGAACTTCTCCGTGGTGCGATCCGTGATGACGGGCTCGGGCTTCACCGGTAGCTCGGGTTCGCAGCCTTCAGCGAGCTGCGCCAGGTTCGAGCGGACGGTCCAGGTTGCCACCGTGCCGGCGGGGAACGCGGTGCCCGCGAGCGGCGTCGCGATCCAGGTCGTGGTCCCGTCGTCATTCACCTCGGAATCCCACTTGACTCCGTCGCCGCGTGTCAGCGAGCCGGCCGCATCACACGACGGAGGCGTGTAAGTCAGCCGCGGGGTAACGAGCGTCGGCGTCGTCGTCGGCACGGTGCCCTTGCAGACGATCCAGTGCGACACGTCGGACTGAGGGCCGCCCGCCTTCGTCAGCGGCGACGCGTAAGCCACGCCGGCCTTCGGGTTCTCGATGACGTTGTTGCTCGTGGCGCCCTTGACGATCAGCACGACCCACTGGTCACCGGGCCAGGAGTCCTGGAACTGCGACAGCGTGACGGTCTTGCCGTTGTTCGTCACAGCGCCGTGGTCGTTCCGCTCGTTGCCGTGCTTGTAGCACTGCGCGTCGAACTGGTCGTAGCGCGCCTCCCAGTACGCCTCACCATTGGCCTTGGCGCTGGCCGGCTCGATCGTTCCCACGGTCCCAACCATCGGCTCAGCGGCGGTGGCGCCGGCGGTGACCAGCGGAGCCACCACCAGTGCTGCGGCGACCAGCGCCCCAGCGAAAGCTCTCAAAGTTCTCTTGCGCACTGCAGACACAGTGTTCCTCCCCTATTCGGCGTCGAGCGCCGTCCCAGCGGTGCGCAGAGCGCACCGTACTTCCCAGCGACGTACGAGAGCACGCCGTACTTCCCAGCGACGTGCGAGAGCACGCCGTACTTCCCAGCGGCGCGCGGGGGCACGCCGGTACTTCTGCGACGCGCGGGGGCGCGTCGTACTCGCCGGCACGGGGGTGCCGTTCCTCCTCCGATGCGGGGGGCGCAGAGGAGAACGGCGGAGAACCGCCGCTCGTGCAGGCTATCGGTCGGGGGTGGATGTGCGAAATCGACGCGCGGGCCGTGGCGCAGACGCGCTCGAGCCCCTCGCGTTCGGGGTGCGAGGGGCTCGAGCTTCCGGCCTACCGAAGCGGGCCGGAGTCAGGTGGGAGAGAGCGGGCCTTGGGGCGGTCCCGCCCTCTCTCACGTCAGATGATCGCCTTGGCCTCTCCGCGGCGGCGGCGGGCGACGATCAGCATCGTCGTGCCTCCGAGCAGAGCGAACAGGCCCATGATGACCAGCAGCGGCGGCAGTTCCCCGCCCGTGGCCGGGAGCGCCGACAGCAGCACGGTGGCGTCGTCGGAGTCACGGCCGGCGTCGTCCGGGTTGCCGAAGGTGTGGTAGTCGACGACTGCCACGTTGGTGATCGAACTGCTCTTGGACGCCGGGTTCACCGTCGCCGCGAGCGTGATGGTGGGAGCCGCCGAGGCACCCTCGTTGGCACCCTGCGGCTGCAGGGGTCCGAAGAGCACGCACTCGAGCGATCCGCCGTAGCCGGCGCTGTCCTGACCCGTCACGTCACAGCTCTGCCAGTTCGGGAACACCGTGTCGTCGCCCTCGCCGTCCCAGGTCACGTCGGTGATCTTGATGTCGGCGGGGATCGCGTCCGTGACCACCACGGACTCGGCGGCCGAGTCATCGCTCATGTTGGCCACTGCGAGGCTGTAGGTGAACGATGCGCCCGGGTCGGTCTTCTCGACACTTGCCGTCTTCTCGATCTGGACGTCCGAGTGGCGGGCCACGAAGCACTCCGGGCTTGCCGGCGGATACTCGACCGCGAACTCGAGCGTCGGGTTGACGCTGAAGGTCACCGTCGATCCCAGTCGCCACGAGTAGTCCAGCTCACTCGGGTCGAGGATGAGGCCGTTGAATACGAACTCGGCCTGCTCCTCCGGCGTCATCACGTCGGTCGTTCCCGGCATGTAGTACTGCGTGGGGATCGAACCGGGCACGATGTCGCTCGCGACGATCGGCCGCCATCCGGGGTAGTCGATGGAGACTCCCGAGGGTGTGAAGGCCGTTCCGACCCATTCGATCTCATCGCTCCAGGTCGTGTCTCCACCCGGGTGGGTGATCGCCACTTCCTGGGGGTCCGTGGTCGGCTCGAGGCTGTCCGGCGTCCACAGGAAGTCGATCGGGTAGTCCAGCAGCGTGCCGGACTTCGAGATCGTCCACCCCAGCAGCGGGGCGTCACCGATGCAGCTCGTGTAGACCAGCGCCGTGATCTCGCGGACGGGGATCTCCACCTCGTCGCAGTCGTTCGTCGGGTCCTCGTCGTAGAGGGCTGCGACGCAGGCCTCGTTGACGAGTTCGTCGATCGGTGCCGGCGGCTCTTCCGCCCCGTCCGGGTAATCCGGTGCGAGGAACTCGACCGTGATGGTGATGTCGACCGACTCGCCCGCTCCCAGGGTCGGGATGCTGAGGCTCACGACGTTGTCGCCGTCGACCAGCTCGGGCGCGTTGTCGTTCGTCCAGTCCGCCGGGAAGTCGATGTTCGTGACCTCGAGGCGCTCGGGCACCGGATCGGTCACCACGACGTCCTCCGCGTCGCGGGTGCCGTTGTTGGTGACGGTGAGGACGTAGTCGAACGTGTCGCCGACCTCGACCCACGGCTCCTCGCCTTCCGGAGCCTCCGGCAGGTTCGTTGCCGTCTTCTCGATCGAGACGTCATCGAAGTGCACCGTGCCGCAGGCACTGTCGTCCTCGGTGACCTCACCGACGGTGAGGTACGCGGTGTTGACGACGCCGATGCCTTCCGCCACTTCGGCGTCACACGGCTCAGGATCCTCGGGCACGACGGTCACCTCGACGTCGACCGACACGGTGTAGACCGGGTCGTTCGCTCCGTTGCTCGGAGGGGCGACCTGATCGTCGGCGAGCTGAGCCGTCAGGCTCGGCAGGGCCCACGTGCCGCTCGTCGGCCCGGTCCACGATGCACCCGTGTAGGTGACGCCGTCGGCCGGGGTGTCGAGGGTGTCGGTGAGGTCGTACGTGATCGGCACGAGGACGCTGTTGTTGTGCACGGTGATCTCGTAGGTCACCGTCCACGACCCGTCCTCGTTCTGCACCGAGTCCACGACGTCCTTGTCGACCGTGAAGCCCTGGTCGACGTGGGAGTTGACGATGGTGCAGACCACGTCTTCACCCTTGTCGAGACCAGCGAGGTCCGCGGCACCGGAGACGCTGTTGGTCACCGCGACCGCGCCGTCTCCATCCACACACGACCACTGACCGGCCGCGAACTCGTTGGAGCCCGGGAACGTCGCGATCAGCGCTTCGGAGAGGTGGAACGGGACGCCCGCCACGACGTTGGTCGGGGGCACGTCGCCGCCGGCGATGTTCGTGACGTTGACGCCGATCTCGGGGTCTGCGGTCAGCTGCCAGTTCGTGTCGGCGACACCCGGGGCGCCCGATACGACCTTGAGCAGCGCCAGGGTCGGCAGCTCGGCGGTGTTGGTGAACACACAGGTCACCGGCTGCGCCGGCATCTCGAACGAGCCTTCACGAGCGCCGACGTCGAGGATCACCGTCTGGTCGCCACCGGTGCATACCAGTGTCGACGTGTAGTCGGACGGGTCGCCATGGGCGACCTCCACCAGTTCGGCGACGGTCACCTGCTCCCCGATCGTCGCGTCTTCGCTGATGATGTTCTCGAGGTCGGTGAACGTTCCGCCATCCGTCGTGGACGTCGCCGTTCCAGTGCCGCCGCCGCTGAGTGTGAGTTCAGCGCTGTCGCCGCTCTCGCTGTTCACCCAGCTCTTGATGACCGTGAGGTGCGACGTCTGCGCCTCATTGACGAAGCGGCAGATCGCTGCGCCCGTCACCTTGAGGAGGAAGCCGCGTCCGTCCGTGCCGACCGGAGTGGTGTCACCGGCGGTGCAGGAGAAGGACGACACGTACGTGCCCTCCGCCTGCAGCGACTCGGCCATCGGAAGCACCGCACCGATGCGAACCTGAAGCGAGACGACGTTGAGCGCGTCGAGGAAGTCCCTCGGCGAGTCCGCCAGCATGGTGGAGAGCCTCGTCGCCAGGGCGCCCGACTCGGGCGTCACCGACAGCGTCGTCCTGTCACCGGTGAGTGCGTCGATCCACCGCTTCTGCAGCAGGACCCCGACCTTGACGGAGGTGTTCGTGAACGTGCAGTTCACGTCGACCGCGGGAGCGGTGAATTCCGCAATCGTCGTCGTCTGCCCGGACGTCGCGTAGCCCGTGCACACGTAGCTCGACGTGTAGGTGCCGCGGTTCGCGCCACCCAGCGACTCGGCGATGTTGACGTCGTCACCGATGCGGACCTGCTTGACGACCACGTCGCTGTCGGTCTCGTTGACGATGAGCTGACCTGCAGTGCCGGCCGTCGACGTCGCCGCCGTGCCGTTCACCGACAGACCCGCGGTGTCACCGCCGAAGGCATCCGCCCACGTCTTGTGGACCTTCACCTGCACGGTCTTGGCCGTGTTGACGATGGTGCAGTCGACGCTCTTGCTGACGGTGATCTGCGGGATGTCGGTGCCACTGCCGTTCGAACCGTCGGAGCACGACCAGGTCGAGGTGTACTCGCCCTGGTTGTCGTCATCCAGGCCCTCGGACAGGGTCACCTTGTCGCCGATGCGCACGCTGACCTGGGCCGTCTGGGGTGACGTGCCGTTGCCCTCGGGAGCTACCGCGTTCGCGGAGCCGGTGGCGGCACCTGTGATCGAGAGGTGGGCGATATCGCCCTCGAAGGCGTTCACCCACTGCTTCTTCAGCGTGACGGTCGCCTTCTGCGCCGTGTTGGTGAAGGTGCAGACGACGTTCGCGTCAGGCATGCGGTCCAGCGTGTACGCCGTGCCGCCACCCGTGGTGGTCTGCGCCGGCGTGCACGAGAACGTCGTGCCGTAGGACGCGCCGCTCGGGGTCGTCAGCTGCTCGCCGAAGTTCACCGTCTCACCGATGCGGACGGTCGCCGTCGCGGCGTGCGCCGCGTCGAGCCACGAGCCGGACTGGCCGTTCGAGGTGCTGACGTTGCCGTTCGAACCCGTGAGGGTCAGCGCGGCCGAGTCACCCTGGAAGCCGTCGATCCACTGCTTCTGCAGCGTGACGGTGCGGGTCTTGGCCGTGTTGGTGAACGTGCACTGGACGCCGTTCGCCGACGCCGGATACGCCGGCACGACGATCGCGCCACCGGTTCCGGTGTTGTTCGTCACGGTCGCGCCCACACAGACGAGGGTCGACGAGTACGAGCCGCGGTTCTGGCCGTTCAGCAGCTCGCCGAGGGTCAGCGCCGATCCCGGTGCGACCGAGACCTGGACGACCTGACCGTTCGTCGGAGCCGTCGAGGTGCCGTTCGCGGTGGCAGCTCCCCCGATAGAGAGGTCGGACTTGTCGCCCGTGAAGGAGTTCACCCAGACCTTGCTCAGCGTCACGGTCGCGAACGGGATGTTCACGAACGGTGCGGAGATGATCGCATCGGATGCACCCTGCTTGATCTCGAAGTTCCGCGGCGTCGAGTCGAGGACGTAGCCCGTGGGCGCCGCCGTCTCGGTCACCGTGTAGGTGCCGACCGGGACGTTCACGACCTTGATCACACCCGGAGCCGGGTCGACGTCGTTGGTGCCGTTGTCGACGACCGTGCGCGGGAAGCTCGCCGCGCCCGCTGCGACACCGCCGGTGTTGGCGACGATCTGGAACGTCGCGCCGCCGAGAGGAGCGCCGGCACCGGCGTGCTTGTACCAGACCACCGTGCCGAGCGGGTCGGTGAAGGTCACGGTCTTGGACTCGGACTGGCCGAGCGTGACCTGCTGCGGGTTGTTCGGCGTCGGCAGGAGGTAGCCGGTCGGAGCCTGTGTCTCGGTGACCGTGTACGTGCCGGGGCGAACAGTGCCGTTGAAGAGGAAGGTTCCGTTCGCGTCGGTCGTCACATTGACCGAGCTACCCGCAACGCCCGTGGCCGGGTCGGGAGAGACCGTGAACTTCGCGCCCGCGAGCGGGGTTCCGTTGACGCCCGTCTTGAGGATCTTGAGCGTCGCACACGTCGACGGGACGTTCAGCGCGACGGGGTCGATCCAGTCGGCCAGCGAAGAGGTCTCGGACGGCGACTGGCTCGAACGCACGTTGAGGACGCCGAAGCTGCCGCTGCAGTTGCCCTCGCCGAACAGCTTGGTCAGATCGATCGCCACCTCGGCGAACGTCCCGGTCTCCAGTTCTCGCGTCGTGAGGTCGTTGATGGGGCCCTGGTTCACCTGACCGACGAAGCCTCCGACGTTGCCGAGGGCCACCCACTTGGTGCCGTTCCAGGTGTGCGCGCCCACCAGAGTCGGCGGGTTGTTGCCATCCTGCTGGATCGTCAGACGCAGGTCGCCCACCGTGCGGACGGTGATGGGGCTGGTGGAGGAGACGTTCGGCTTCTGGTTGAGCTCGACGTGGTAGGACACGGAGCCTTCGTTGGTCTGCCGCTCGAACCCGAAGTAGGCGTAGACGTGCCCACCTGCGGTCTGCGTGTACGCGTAGACATTGCCGATGTCGGTCTTGCTCGAACCGGAACCGCTGTTGAGGACCGTCTGGTTCGCAGCCCACGGCCAGTTCGCCTCGGAGGCGCCCTGGTCGAACTGGTGCACGTCGTCGAATCCGTCGTCGCGGACCGGCTGGCCGCCGACGGTCGCCCAGTCCAGCGTCCCCGCAGCGTTCAGGCAGAGGTTGCCGTCGATCTCGAAGCCGGCGACGGGAGAGCCTGCGACGGGCCAGGCCGTACAGGCCAGCAGCGCCTGGATCGTGATGTCGCTCGGTGCGGCGAGCGCCGAGAACGGCGCTGCTCCCGTGTCTCCCGATGCCGCATCGTCGGGTGTCGTCGCCTCAGGCGTCGTCGCAGAAGGCTCGACGACCTCGTCCGCCGGATCATCGGCCGGCGGAGCGGCCGGATCGTCCGCAGGAGGCGGAGTCGCGGCATCCGTCGAAGTGGTGTCGGTGGTCGACGCCTCGCTCGTGGCGGCGGGATCGGTGGGAGTCACCTCCTCGGCCGTTGCCGGGGACATCCCCGAGAACACGAGGGCCGCCGACACGAGGGCCGCGACACCTCCGACATACCAGCGGTTCTGAAGCGCGATCCTGCGCTCCTGAGTCCGCTCTTGACGCATGCGGCGGCGCAGACCCTCGTCAGAGGCGCGCACGAAAGTACGGTTGAACATCACTTCACCCTTGGTCGTCACGACACAGGGTGCCCCAAGAAGAGGCCCCTCCCAGCACGTAACGGCCAGTCGGAAATAGCGACGTTCCCCAAGTTTCCCCAAGAGGTTCGGCGTTGTCCCCAAACACGAGCCGAAACGTGTTCCCGCGGTCAACCTATGCCCGGCTGTCGCCGGCGTCAAGTACCGGAAGGGTAACGGGGTGTGCGGCTGGAGAGGGCGGGCCCTTGGGTTGCCCGCCCTCTCCAGGGCTCACAGGGTCGGCTTGGCCTCCCCGCGA
This sequence comes from Microbacterium sp. ZW T2_14, assembly GCF_044987405.1. NCBI lineage: Bacteria > Bacillati > Actinomycetota > Actinomycetes > Micrococcales > Microbacteriaceae > Microbacterium > Microbacterium sp. ZW T2_14. The sequence continues at coordinate 97,448 of NZ_JBJDRK010000004.1, forward strand.
CGCCGGCGCGTCACGACCACCGCGGTGACGCCGGCCAGCAGCGCCAGGAAGCCGAGCATCAGCAGCGGCGTCAGCGGGCCACCACCCGTGGCGGGCAGGTTCGACAGCAGCACTGTCGCGTCGTCCGAGTCACGGCCCGGATCATCCGGGTCGCCGAACGTGTGGTAATCGACCACCGCCACGTTCGTGATCGTGTTCGCGCTCGACCGGGGGTTCGCCGTCGCCGAGAGCGTGATCCTCGGAGCGACGGTCGCCCCGCCGTTGTCGGAGTTGATCGGCTGCAGGGGGCCGAACAGCACGCACTCGAGCGTGCCGCCGTATCCGGAGCCGTTCTGACCCGTCACCTCGCAGGACTGCCAGTTCGGGAACGCGTCCGCGTCGCCCTTGCCCGGCCAGTTCACGTCGGTGATCTTGATGTCGGCCGGGATGGCGTCGGTCACGACCACGCTCTCGGCAGCCGAGTCGTCGCTCACGTTCGCGACGTCGAGCGTGTAACTGAACGAGGCGCCCGGTTCGGTCTTCTCGACGCTCGCCGTCTTCTCGATCTGCACCTCGGTGTGACGTGCGACGAAGCACTCCGGGGTAGCCGGCGGGTATGCCGTCGAGAACTCGAGCGTCGGGTTCACCGTGAACGTGATGTCGGTGACACCGCGCCACGCGAAGTCGAGCTCGCTCGGGTCGAGGATCAATCCGTTGAACACGTAGTCCGCCTGCTGCGCCGGCGTCATCACGACGTCGGTACCCGGCAGGTAGTACTGCGTCGGGATCGAACCCGGGACGATGTCGGACGCCTCGATGGCCCGCCAGCCCGGGAAGTCGATCGAGACGCTCGACGGCGGCGGTGTGAACACCGCACCCGGCCACGAGATCTCGTCGCTCCAGGTCGTCGTACCACCCGGCTGGGTGATCGCGACCTGCGCGGGCGTGGTCTCAGGCGTCACATCGGCGTTGTTCGGTGCCCAGAGGAAGTCGATCGGCTCATTGACGAGCGACTGCGACTTGGTGACCGCCCAGCCGAGGAACGGAGCGTCGTTCACACAGCGCGTGTACACGAGGGCTACGAGGTCGCGGGCCGGCACTTCGGCCGAATCGCAGTTGTTCTCCTCGACGCCGTCGTTCTCCATGGAGACGCACGCGGTGTTCTCGAGCACGTCGATCGGCTCCGGGATCTCGGGGAGGCCCTCGCCGCCGACCAGCGGCGGGAGGCCCTCGATGTCCGGGGTCTCGGGGTTGTTGTCGTGGTCGTAGAACACCGGCTCCTGCTCGTAGGGCAGGAACTCGACCTCGATCGTGATCACCGCGGACTCGCCGACGCCGAGGAAGTCAAGAGTGAGGTCGACGACGTCGTTCGTCTGCTCTCCCCCGCTCTCGGTCCAGCCCGGCGCGGTGTGCCACGTGATCTCCGCCGGCGCCACCGTCAGCCCGAGGATGTCGAGGCGGTCGTTGAGGTCGTCGTCCGTGACGCGGACATCCGTCGCCGCGCGTGTGCCGTAGTTGGTGACCGTCAGCTCGTAGCTGAACGTGTCACCCGGCTCCACGGACTCCTCGCCCTCCGCGAGCACCGCCGTCTTCTCGATGCCGACGTCGTCGAACTGCACGACCTGGCAGCCGTCGTCCTCCGCGACGTGCTCACCCGAGATCACGGTGGCCACGTTCGGGATCACGATGCCGTCGCCCTCGGTGTCGTCGCACGTGCCCGGCTCGCCGACCGGCGGCGCGGTGACGGCGACCGTCGCGAACACCCGGTAGGTGTGCACGCCGTTCTCCGGAGTGAGCTCGCCGTCGTCGACGACGGTCCACGTGCCGGAGCCGTTCCACGTCGGGTTCGTCGGCTCGGGGGTGACGTCATCCCAGGGCTCGGCGCTCCAGTCGCCGTCCAGCTCCACGCCTGCCGGGAGCGCCGGGGCGTCCGTCAGGTCGTACGCCACCGACTCGGGCAGCGGGTCGGAGTCGGACTCCGGGTAGCTGACCGTGACGGTGTACTCGATGTCCCACGTCCCGTCGCCGTTGTCTGTCGTCTGACCGCCGTGCTTCTCGATCTCGGGGAACACGGGCTCGGAGCAGGCGTCGACCGGGGTCTCGGATCCGCCCGAGGTGAGCAGCGCCGTGTTGAGGAAGCCGCCGGCCTCCGGACCTTCACCGCTGAGGCAGTCGGTGGTCTCCCCGTCGATCGCCTCCGCGGTCACCGACGCGACGACCGTCACCGTGTAGGTGTGCGTCTGACCGGCGTCGATCTTCTCGTCGGTCGCGAGCGTCTGCTCCTCGTCGGGTCCGGAGAAGTCGTGGGAGGTTCCCTCGAACTCCCACTCCGCGCTGCCGATGCTGATGTCACCGCCGAAGTCCAGGGTGTCGGTGAGGTCGTACTCGGCGGACAGCCCCTTCGGGTTCTGCGGCCCCTGTTCGGCCAGGGCCACGTCGATCTCGTAGACGATGGTCCAGTCACCCGTCTCAGGGTCCTGGGTCGTCGACGCCACCGTCTTGGTGGGTACCGGGTAGACGCGCTCCTCTACGGGGATGCAGTCCTCGCCGGGGATCTCGATCTCACCGATCGACAGCACCGCGGTGTTGAAGAATCCGGTGCCCTCGCCCTCGCACGCAGCGAGGTCGGGGTCGAATGTGTCGGTGATGTCGACGAGCCAGGCGATCGTGTACACGTGCGGCGCGTCGGCCGCGCCGAGGGCCGCGTCGGTCACGAACTCGACACCGGGCGTCACCGGGATCGGCGCACCGTCGGGCGTGGTGTCGGTGCGCTGCGCCGCGCCCGAGATCACCGTGATCCCGTCCGCGAACGCCGGCGTGTCGGACAGCGAGTAGGACGTGTCGAAGCCGCTGCCGGTGACCCGGAGCTCGTACGTCACCAGCCACCTCGACGCGTCGTCGGCGTCCTGCGCGGCCGAGACGCCGATCTTCTGGAACGTCGGGAGCTTGGGCTCCTCGCAGTCGTCGTCGGTGATCGGCTCGCCGTTCACCGTGACCGTCGCGGTGTTGAGGAACCCGCCCGCCGACGGACCTTCGCCGTCCAGGCACGCGAGCGTGTCACCCTCCCACGCCGCGGCGTCGACGTCGGCATTGACCGTGACCACGTAGGTGTCGACCCCCGCATCACCGACCCTCGGCGCGAGCAACCGGCCGCTCGCCAGTGTGTCGGCCCAGGCCGGGCCGGCGAAGTCGTCACCGCCGGTCGGGCCCGACCACGAGGCATCCAGGATCTCGATGTCGCCGCCGAAGAGCAGCTCGTCCTCGAGGTCGTAGACCGCGGCATACTCTGCCGACTCGTTCGTGACCACGACGTCGTAGGTGATGTCCCACGTGCCGTCGGCTCGCTGCGACGTCCCGGTCACGGTCTTGTCGATGGTGACCGTCGGACGCTCGATCTCGGCGCAATCGGTGGACGTGTTGCCGCCGACCCCGTTGGTGACGGTCGCCGAGTTGTCGATCCCGCCGCCCTCGATGTCGCAGTCGAGCTCTCCATCGCTGACGGATGCCGCGACCTCGACGGTGCGCGACACCGTGTAGGTGTGCGTCGCGTCGGGCTGGATGAGGCCGCTGGCCAGCAGCGTGTCGCCGTCACCGTTCCAGTTCGCGTTGCGCACGCCTCCGCCGTCGGCCGGAACGGGCCCGGCCGCGGTCCAGGTGCCGCCGGTCACACCGGCCGGCAGGGCCTGGGGTGTGTCGGTGAGCGAGTACCACAGCTGGATTCCGCTGGGGTTCGACACCGAGACCTCGTAGGAGAGCGTCCATTCGCCGGTCACGGGGTTCTGCACGGACGGCTGCGCCGTCTTCTCCACCACGGGCGTCGCCGGGATGGCGCAGCCGCTGTCGGTGTCGGTGCCGCCCGGGAACGTCACCGTCGCGACGTTGAAGAAGCCACCGCCGTTGTCGGTGCATCGCAGGCCGGACGCGGGTACCGGGTCGACCTTCGACGTCGCCGTCACCACGTAGGTGTAGACGTGCGCCGCCGCGCCGGTGGCGTTCGCCGCGATCGGCACCTCGGTGGTGTCGGGCGCGCCGGACCATCCCTGCGTGAGGATCGCGAAGCTCGTCGCGTCGAACTGCGGCGCGTCGGTCAGCGTGTAGACGCTCGGCAGCGGGTTCGGGTTCGACACCGTCACCTCGTAGGAGATCGTCCAGACGCCATCCTCGCCCTGCGAGACGGCACCGTCGGACTTCACGACCTCGACGGGCACCGGCAGGATCTCGACGCAGTCCTCCGCCGAATCCTCGAACACGCCGTTCGTGACGACCGTCGTGTTCCAGATGCCCTCGTTCTCGGCCGGGACTTCACCGCACGCCAGGTCGTCGGGGTCGACCGCCGTCGTGAGCGTGACGCCCGCGGTGACGGTGTACGTGTGCTTCGCTCCGGTCGGAATCGTCCCCGTCGCCAGCTGCGGCTGGTCGGCGCCGTTCCATCCTGCCGTCAGCGTCGCATCGCCGGCGTCCGCGGGTGCCTTGACCGGCCCCGAGACCGCCCACGCGGTGGTCAGGTCGACACCCGTCGGCAGAGCGAACGGCACATCGTCGAGCGTATACGCGAGCGTCATGCCGCTCGTGTTGCTCACCTCGACCGTGTACGAGATCGTCCACGATCCGCCCGCGCCGGGCGCCGGTGCAGCGGCCGTCTTCGTCACCGTCGGCGCGCCGGGCTCGGCGCAACCGTCGTCGTTCGCGGTTCCCCCCGGGTAGGTGATCGTCGCGACGTTGTAGAACGCGCCGCCCTGACCGGGCACGCATTCGAGCTCCGGCTCCTCCGTCTCGGAGTCGAACGACGCCACGACGCGGTACACGTACTGCTGCGAGCTGTTCGCCGCGATCGCCGTGTTCGGCGCCGGAGCCGTTCCCTGCCACGTGCCGCTCACCACCGAGAACCCGGTGCCCAGGTCCGGCGTGTCGGTGAGCGTGTACACCGTCGCGAAGCTGCTCCCGTTGGTCACTGTCACCGTGTAGTCGATCTGCCAGTCGCCACCGGCGAGCTGGCTCACGGTACCGTCGGTCTTGGTCACGGTGACCGGGGGCAGCACGACTGTCACACAGCCCGTGGCATCCTTCACCACCTGGCCGGAGGTGACGGTCGCCTTGTTCTTGAGGCCCGCCTGAGCGGCGCAGTCGCCGATCGAGGTCGCCGCCGTCGACGGCACGAGCGTGCCCGTCACCGTGTACGAGTAGCTGGTGTTCGCAGGCAGCGTGCCCTGCCAGATCGTCGCCGATCCGGGCGCGTAGGGCGACGCCGCCGGCGCCGGCGCGCTGCCGACCGCGGTCACGACCCAGCTGCTCGCGTCGAGCGTCCACCCCGCGGGGGCCGCCGGGAAGGCGTCGCTCAGCGTCGCCTGGACGGCCGTCGTGGTGCTGGGGTTGCCCACGGTGACGGTGTACTCCACGTTCCACGAGGCATCCGCGTTCTGCGATGCGGGGTTCGTGCCGACCTTGACGATCGTCGGGAACGCCGGCTGCGCGCAGTCCTGCACCGTGGTCGGCTCACCGTCGACGGTGAGCGTCGCGGTGTTGAGGAACGCCCGCTTCGTCTGCGTCGACGTGCAGACCGAGGTGTCGGCACCGGCCGCGCTCTGCGCGACATCGGCAACCACCGTCACGGTGTAGACGTGCGTCGCGAGGGGCTCTTCGCCGTCGGTCTGCGGGGCGAGCGACGCGTTCGTCGCGAGCGTCGCTGTTCCTGCCGGCAGCGTGAACGCACCGCCGGTCCCGTTCGGACCCGTCCAGCTCGCCGACGAGGCGGTGATGCCCGCGCCCAGCTCGAGCGCGTCGGTCAGCGAGTAGAACAGCGTCGACGTGCGCGACTCGTTCGTGACGGTGATGTCGTAGACGATCTGCCACTTGCCGGCATCGGGTCCGGCGGCGATCTGCTGCGGCGAGCCGGCCCTGACCTTCTTCACGATGCCGCCTTCGGCGGGAACGGCCGTGTTGGTGATCTCACAGGTGACGTTCTTGCCGACCGCCGGAACCACCACGTCGTCGTCGATCGGGAACGCCACGCGCGGGTCGCTGCCCGTCACGTAGCAGCTCCAGTCCCCGGCGGTGTAGCCGGAGACGTTCTCGCTCTCGGTGAGGGTGTATTCCGCTCCGGGCATGACTGCTCCGGATGCCGTTCCCTGACCCGTGACCGACGTCTGGCCGTCGGCCGCCGCGGTGAGCGTCCACAGGTCGGGCGTCGCGGAACCGGCGCCGTTCTTGTTGTCGACGACCTTGACGAGCGTGAGCGTCGGTTTGATCGCGCGGTTGGTGAACGTACACGTCACGTTCGCCCCGTTGGCCACGGTAACGGTCTTGTTCGCCAGAGACGTCTGGCCGGTGGAGCAGACGAGGTTCGTCCACTCGTAGCCCGTGATCTGGTTGACCTCCGCGAGGGTATAGACGCCCGCGGGGACGTCCTTCGTCTCGTTGTGGTTGAACGTCAGCGTCGCATCGGCGCCACGCTTGACCGTGAGCTTCTGGTTCCAGTCGGCGGCGACCGCCGTGCCGCCGTTGCTCGCGTCGACCACCTTGACCAGCGTGAGCTTGCCCGGAAGGTCGTCGTTGGTGAAAGTGCAGGTGACATCGTCACCCGGCTTGAGGGTCAGCGTCGGGCTGCCCTTCGTCGTGCCCGCGTAGCCCGTGCACGACAGCGTCGAAAGGTCGTAGCCGGCGATCGCCGACTCCCCCAGGGTGTACACCACACCCGCCTCGACGTTCTGGCCCGACACGGCCGGGGTGCCGGTCACACCGCTGATGCTGGGTCCCCCCGGCGTCGTGGCCGAGAGGGTCCAGTCCGTCTTGACTGCCACGCCGCCGTTGTTGTTGACGACCTCTTTGAGGAGCGTGAGCTTCGGCGCGACGTCGTCATTGACGAATCGGTAGACCGGAGTGTCGAGGCCCGCCACTTGGATCAGCCAGTTGCCGTTGCCGTCTTTGCGCGGGAACCCGGCGGGATCGGCATTCGCCAGGACATCGACCCAGGAGCCGCCGACGAGCTGCTGCAGCTTCTGGAACTGATAGCCCGGCACGCTGGACTCGGTGAGCGTATAGGTGTGGCGCGGCCGCACCTGGAAGGTACTCGCGGGAACCTGCGTCTCCGAGCCGGTGACGGTCGTCGCCGACAGGCCGGCGAGCGTCGCAGGCGTTCCGGTCAGCTTCCACTCGCTCGCCGTCGCGGAGCCGCCGTTGTCGTTGACGACGTGCTTCAGCAGCGTAAGCGACGCGGTCTGGTTGACGAGCGTGCAAGCGACGTTGAAGCCGAGCGGCACATTCACCCCGCCGTTGATGCCGTCGGAGAACCCGCTGCCCTGGACGGGGTTGCCGTTGCCGTCGACCCGGATACAAGTCGCCGAGCCGCTCGAGAGCGGGTTGGACTGCAGGTTGGTGCGGTTGTCGGTCTGCGCGTAGAGCGGGCTGCCGTTGGTCTCGAAGAGCTGGTAGCGCGCGTTCGGCGTGACGTCGTGCTTGACGCCCGTCGTGCCGGGAGCGAATGCCAGCGGGCTGCCCGCGTCGGTGCTCTGCGCGTTCAACGTCCAGGAGGAGGGTGCCGCGGTGCCGCCCTGCACCGACTTGACCAGCGTCAGCGTGCTGCGGCATGTCACGGTATTCGTGATCGTCGCCGTGTTGTGCACCTGCGAAAGGGCGACCTGGTAGCCGCTGCCCAGCGCCGTGTTCATCGACGCGCCGTTGACCTCGGTCACGCGCGCGTCGTTGGTGCAGAGCTGAGGGTCGATCAGGCCGACGGTCTCGCTGAGCGTCGTCGTGTTGCCCTGCGTGTACCCGGTGCGCGTGACTCCCCAGCCCTGCGGAGTGGCGCCCGCGGCGCCGGGGCCCGTGAGGCTGAGCTGAGCGGAGAGACCGCCGGGCTGCGCGCCGTTGGCATACGCGGTGCCGTTGACGATCCACTTCTTCGTCACCGCAATATCAGCTTCTGGGCTGGGCGCACGGTTGTAGACGATGCAGTTGACCGCCTGGGTGCTGGGCACATCCACCGAGAATCCGAGGGCGCCCTGGTTCGTGACAGCGACGGCCGAATTCGTATTGAGATTTGTACAGACGGCGTTCTGGCCGCCGACCTGCGTCAGCGTGAATCCCGCCTGCTGCGTTTCTGTCACGGTGACGTTGCCCGCCGTGATGCCGCCGCCGAAGGTCAGCGGGTAGGTCACGGTGCCCGTGCCGTCGTTGGTGGTCGAGCGGTTCGCGGTCGGGGTGGTCACATTGGCGGTGTTCGAGACGCCGTTGAACTGCCAGCCCGCGCCCGCCGGCACGGCGCCCGCGATCGATCCAGCGGGAGCGGTGTTGGGCACGATCTGCTTGGTGACCGTGAGGTTGCCCTGGCAGTTGCCGAGCGCGAGGTTGCGCAGAGCGGTTCCCACCGCCGCGTAATCGGCCGTCTGGTAGTAGTCGGCGACGGCGCCGTTGTTGCTGCCGTTGTACGGAGTCGGGCCCGAGATCGCGCGCAGGTTCAGCCCGTTCGTCGCGCCGGTCGCGCCGGCACCCACACCGAACGCGAGGACGCGAGTGCCCGCGGCCTTGAGCGCGTTCGCCGAGAAGATGCCGTTCTCGGTCTCACGGAAGCGGTTGTCGCTTCCGCTGCCCTGGTACGGCTGGTTGTAGGTGGTCGGGTTGCCGTCGGTGATGATCACCGCGACGTCGAACTTGTTCGCCCCGGTGTTCGACGATGCGGCGATGCCGAGGCCGCGGTCCCAGTTGGTGCCGCCGTCGGAGTCCCAGCCCGCGTAGCGGTTCTTGAAGGTGCCGGCCTGCCCGGACGTCGAGACCGAGACCAGGTCGGGGTAGTTCTGGGAGGCGCCGGATCCGGGCGTCTGCCACGAGAAGGAGAAGAGCGACATGCGCGACGGCGTGCCCACCAGTGAGTCGACGAAGGTGTTGGCCGCCTGCTTCAGGTTCGGGAGCGCGCTGCCCACCGAGCCCGAGATGTCGAGGATCAGCGCGACGTCGAGACCACATGCCGGGGCGAGCGTGGCGTTGTTGCGCGACTGCTGCCAGATGCCGCCCGAGGCGTTGTCGGCGGTCCCGGACGACAGCATGAAGTCGTTCGCATCCTGCGATGAGTACGTCTGGCCCGAACGAAGCAGCGAGCCGGTGCGGAACTGGTAGGCGAGCGGATCGCCCGCTCCGCTCGCGCCGCCGACACGGAGGACGGGGTTGGTGTAGTAGCCGGCAGGCACGCCCGACTGGACCACCCAGTAGCGGGCGTCGCGGTTCGCACCGCCGCTGCCCGTGTTGGGCACGACGAACGAGCAGTCGCCCTGGGCGTCGGAGACGCATTTCGCCCAGCCGTCGCCCGTGCCGGCCACGCCGTCGGGGCGGGTGCCGCTCGGCGAGTTGTTACCGGTGTTCAGCAGTAGCGTGACCCCCGCGAGGTTGGTCACGCCCGTGATGCCGGTGCGGTCGGATCCGACCTTCACGGTGATGACGGCCTCGCCGGCGCCCGGGGTCGGCACCGACAGGACGCCGACGCCTGCCTCCTCGGTCGGCGCGAGGCGCGACTGCGTCTGGTCCGTCTTCGGCTCGTCGGTCTTCGACTCGTCGGCCGGCGGCTCGGAAGGCTCCGCCATCTCCTCGGACGGTGCCGGGGCCGGCTCCACGGGCGCGGGCGCCGGGTCTGACGGCGCCGGGTCGGCCGGCGTCTCCGCGGGCGGAGTCGTCTCCTCCGCGGGCGGGTTCGACTCGGTCGACGCAGAGGGCGTCGGCGCGGGAGTCTCCTCCGCGAGCGCCGGGCTCACCCCGCTGAAGATCAGCGCGCCCGACAGCAGCGTCGCGATGCCTCCGGCGTACCACCGGTGCCGCATCGTCAGTCTGCGGTCGCGCTCACGCGCCTCCCGCAGCTTCCGCCGCATACCCGAACGTGCCGAACCGTCATTTCCCCAGTGCACAGACATCGAGGGTTCCCCTTCTCGCTGATGTCAGCTCAAGGGGACCCCGAGTTTCCCGGTCGGACTCCCCAAGTGTGCGTTTCCCTCCGGTGTTAACTCCCCAGTTGCACCGGACGCACGTAGCCCACCGTCAAGCTATCGGCGTCCGCGTCGCGCCGTCAACGACGAATGATCACGGCGAGGTAACGATTGCGAAAACCCGCGTAATAGATCCGGAAACGCGAAAACGGCCCGGTTCGACCCGGGCCGTTCCGCTGGCAGCTGCGCGCTACTGGTTGCCGACAGCTCCGTCGACGTTCCCGCGGATGTCCTCCACGGTGGCGTGGTGCTCCTCCGGCACGACCTTCTTCGCGAGCCCGGAGGCGCCGTCCAGCACCTTGTCGCTGATGTCCTCCGCCTGCTCCGACTTCAGGAACTCGTCGATCTTGTCCTTGTTCTGCTCGTAGAGACCCTTGCCCTGATTGACGAGGTCATCGAAACCGCCCATGCTCACTCCTTCAGCCGCCCCCGGCGAGGCGTCAGCACCATCTTGGCCGGACGGATGCCGCGGCGAAACCCTCCTCGATGCGGGGGCGCGAGACGCTGCGAGCCGGGCACGACAGAGGGGGCCGGACCCTTGCGGGTCCGACCCCCTCTGGGATCAGCAGTTGCGAAGAACTTACTTGATGATCTTCGTGACCGTGCCGGCGCCGACGGTGCGGCCACCCTCACGGATCGCGTAGCCGAGGCCCTCCTCCATGGCGATCGGCTGGATCAGCTCGACCGTCATGTCGGTGGTGTCGCCGGGCATGACCATCTCGGTGCCCTCGGGCAGCGTGATGACGCCGGTGACGTCGGTGGTGCGGAAGTAGAACTGCGGACGGTAGTTCGTGAAGAACGGGTTGTGACGGCCGCCCTCCTCCTTGGACAGGATGTACGCCGTGCCCTCGAAGTTGGTGTGCGGGGTGACCGAACCGGGCTTCACGACGACCTGGCCGCGCTCGACGTCGTCACGCTTGGTGCCGCGCAGGAGCAGACCACAGTTCTCGCCGGCCCAGGCCTCGTCGAGCTGCTTGTGGAACATCTCGATACCGGTGACGATCGTCTTCTGCGTCGGGCGCAGACCCACGATCTCGACCTCGGAGTTGATGGCCAGCGTGCCACGCTCGGCGCGGCCCGTGACGACCGTGCCACGGCCGGTGATGGTGAAGACGTCCTCGATCGGCATGAGGAACGGCTTGTCCTTGTCGCGCACCGGGTCGGGGATCGACTCGTCGACCGCCTCCATGAGCTCGAGGATCTTCTCGGTCCACTCGGCGTCGCCCTCGAGAGCCTTCAGGCCCGAGACGCGCACGACCGGAGCGTTGTCACCGTCGAAGTCCTGCGACGACAGCAGCTCGCGGACCTCGAGCTCGACGAGCTCCAGGATCTCCTCGTCGTCGACCATGTCCGACTTGTTCAGCGCGACCAGCAGGTACGGCACGCCGACCTGCTTGGCGAGCAGCACGTGCTCGCGCGTCTGCGCCATCGGGCCGTCGGTGGCGGCGACCACGAGGATCGCGCCGTCCATCTGAGCAGCACCGGTGATCATGTTCTTGATGTAGTCGGCGTGACCCGGGGCGTCGACGTGAGCGTAGTGACGCTTCGGGGTCTCGTACTCGACGTGCGAGATGTTGATCGTGATGCCGCGCTGGCGCTCCTCGGGAGCGGAGTCGATCGACGCGAAGTCGCGCTGCACGTTGGTGGCCGACGGGTACTTGTCGGCGAGCACCTTCGAGATCGCTGCGGTGAGCGTGGTCTTGCCGTGGTCGACGTGACCGATCGTTCCGATGTTCACGTGCGGCTTGGTGCGCTCGAACTTGGCCTTAGCCACTGGGTCCTCCTCAGGACGTTCGTGTAGAACTTCCGGACGCTGGTGTGCGCCGGTCGCCTACGGGGATATCTCCACCTTAGTGGAGACGGTTCTGGTGATTCTGTGTGAAGTTGTGCCCCCGGGATGCCTCGTCACCGAGGCATCCCGGGAGAAAAGGGCTTACTCGCCCTTGACCTTCTGGATGATCTCGTCGGCCACGGCGCGAGGAACCTCGGCGTAGCTGTCGAACTCCATCGAGTAGACGGCGCGGCCCGAGGTCTTCGAGCGCAGGTCGCCGATGTAGCCGAACATCTCGGACAGCGGGACCAGCGCGCGGACGACCTTGACGCCCTGCGCGTCTTCCATGGACTGGATCTGGCCACGACGCGAGTTCAGATCGCCGATGACGTCGCCCATGTACTCCTCGGGAGTACGCACCTCGACCGCCATGAGCGGCTCGAGGATGACGGGGTTCGCCTTGCGGACGGCCTCCTTGAAGCCCATCGAGCCGGCGATCTTGAACGCCATCTCGGACGAGTCGACGTCGTGCGACGCGCCGTCCGTGAGGATCGCCTTCACGCCCACCATGGGGTAGCCGGCGAGCACGCCGACGGCCATCGCGTCCTGGAAGCCCTGGTTGGTCGGCTCGATGTACTCGCGCGGGATGCGGCCACCGGTGACCTTGTTCTCGAACTCGTACGTCTTGTCGGCCGTGACCGCGAGCGGCTCGAGCGCGAACTGGATCTTCGCGAACTGACCCGAACCACCGGTCTGCTTCTTGTGCGTGTAGTCGTGACGCTCGACGACCTTGCGGATCGTCTCGCGGTACGCCACCTGCGGCTTGCCGACGTTGGCCTCGACCTTGAACTCCCGCTTCATGCGGTCGACCAGGATGTCGAGGTGCAGCTCGCCCATGCCCTTGATGACGGTCTGACCGGTCTCGGAGTTCTGCTCGACGCGGAACGTCGGGTCCTCCTCGGCGAGCTTCTGGATCGCGAGACCCAGCTTCTCCTGGTCGGCCTTCGTCTTGGGCTCGATCGCGACCTCGATGACCGGCTCCGGGAACGTCATCGACTCGAGGACGACCTGGTTGGTGCTGTCGGACAGCGTGTCACCCGTGGTGGTGTCCTTCAGGCCGATGACGGCGTAGATGTGACCGGCGGTGACCGAGTCGACCGGCATCTCCTTGTTGGCGTGCATCTGGAAGATCTTCCCGATGCGCTCCTTCTTGCCCTTGGTCGCGTTGACGACCTGGGCGCCGGAGTCGAGGTGACCCGAGTACACGCGGATGTACGTGAGGCGACCGAAGAACGGGTGCGTCACGATCTTGAACGCGAGCGCCGCGAACGGCTCGTCACGGTCGGCGTGACGCTCGATGATGATCTCTTCGTTCTTCGGGTCCTTCGCCTCGATGGCGGGGACGTCGAGGGGCGACGGGAGGTAGTCGACGACCGCGTCGAGCATGGGCTGCACACCGCGGTTCTTGAACGCCGAGCCGCAGAGCACGGGGTAGAGCTCCGAGGCGATGGTGAGCTTGCGGATCGCGCCCTTGATCTCGGCGACCGTGAGGCCTTCGCCACCGAAGTACTTCTCGAGCAGGTGCTCGTCGGACTCGGCGACCGTCTCGAGCAGCTTCTCGCGGTACTCGGCCGCCTTGTCGGCGAGCTCGGCCGGGATCTCCTGGATCTCGTACTTGGCGCCCATGGTCACGTCGCCCTTGGCGTCGCCGGGCCAGACCAGCGCGCGCATCTCGACGAGGTCGATGACGCCCACGAAGTCGTTCTCCGCGCCGATCGGCAGCTGGATGACGAGCGGCTTGGCCTTCAGGCGGTTGACGATGGTGTCGACCGTGAAGTAGAAGTCGGCGCCCAGCTTGTCCATCTTGTTGACGAAGCAGATACGGGGCACGTCGTACTTGTCGGCCTGACGCCACACGGTCTCGGACTGGGGCTCGACGCCCTCCTTGCCGTCGAAGACGGCGACGGCACCGTCGAGGACGCGGAGCGAGCGCTCCACCTCGACCGTGAAGTCCACGTGACCGGGGGTGTCGATGATGTTGATCTGGTTCTTGTCCCAGAAGCACGTCACGGCGGCGGACGTGATCGTGATGCCGCGCTCCTGCTCCTGCTCCATCCAGTCGGTGGTGGCAGCGCCGTCGTGCGTCTCGCCGATCTTGTGGTTGACGCCCGTGTAGAACAGGATGCGCTCGGTCGTCGTCGTCTTGCCGGCATCGATGTGCGCCATGATGCCGATGTTGCGGACCTTGTTGAGGTCGGTGAGCACTTCTTGTGCCACGGGGGTCTGTCCTTACTTGTGGTGACGGATGTCGCGGACCCGCCGCTCCCGTGGGTTCCACGGGAGCGGCGAGAAGGCTGTTACCAGCGGTAGTGCGCGAAGGCGCGGTTCGACTCGGCCATCTTGTGGGTGTCCTCGCGGCGCTTGACCGCGGCACCCAGGCCGTTCGACGCGTCGAGGATCTCGTTCTGCAGACGCTCGGTCATCGTCTTCTCACGACGACCCTTCGCGTAGCTCACGAGCCAGCGCAGCGCCAGCGTGTTGGCGCGGTGAGGCTTGACCTCGACCGGCACCTGGTAGGTCGAGCCACCGACACGGCGGCTCTTGACCTCGAGGGTCGGGCGCACGTTGTCGAGCGCCTTCTTGAGCGTGGCGACGGCGTCCTGGCCGTTCTTCGCCTCCACGCCCTTGAGGGCGGTGTAGACGATCGACTCGGCGATCGACTTCTTGCCGTCGACGAGGATCTTGTTCACCAGCTGGCTGACGATGGGTGCGCCGTATACCGGGTCGTTGACGACGGGGCGCTTCGGGGCGGGTCCCTTACGAGGCATCTTTCTCAGCCCTTCTTCGCGCCGTAGCGGCTGCGAGCCTGCTTACGGTTCTTGACTGCCTGGGTGTCCAGGGCGCCACGGACGATCTTGTAACGCACACCGGGGAGGTCCTTCACACGACCGCCACGGACGAGCACGAGCGAGTGCTCCTGCAGGTTGTGACCCTCACCGGGGATGTACGCGGTGACCTCGGTGCCGTTGCGGAGCTTGACACGGGCGACCTTGCGCATCGCCGAGTTCGGCTTCTTCGGGGTGGTGGTGTACACACGGGTGCAGACACCCGCCTGCTGCGGGTTCGCCTTGAGCGCCGGCGCCTTGGTCTTGGTGACCTTGGGCGAGCGACCCTTGCGAACCAACTGCTGAATGGTTGGCACGTTCTCTCCTTGTCGATCTGCGCGGTTGTGACGCGCAGCTGCTGCACGGTGACAGCGTCGTGGTTTCACCACAAACCCACCGGCGCGACAGCGTGCTGTCGGGCGTTTCGTGGTGGATATGCCGTGGGGGTGGCCTGTTCGCAGGCCGTTCCCTGAGATGCGGCGCCCGTCCGGCCGCCGACACGCCGAGGCACGTCGGACGGCGCGCGTGAGCGCACACCCGCTCTATGATACGCGGGATTCGGAGGTCGGGCAAACGCGGGACGGATGCCGGGTCTCAGCGGCCCCTCGTATCGGCTCCGCGGCGCGAACTCCGCGATGGGTCACGGCTTCGGAGCCACCCAGCGCATCGTGCTGAGGATCACGTCGCCCGTCTCGAGCAGGACCTCCGTGACCGCGGCCGCGTCCGGCGCGGCGGGCTCGTCGGGCAGCGACACCCCGTCGAGGTTCATCACGGTGAAGACGAAGTGCAGCGCGCGGCGGGTGTCGGCCTCGCCCTCGACCGGCACGACATAGTGGCGCACCCGGGTGCGCAGCGCCGGCTCCCCCGGTTCGCCGTCCATCTGCTCATCGCGGGTCCACCGCCACATCGTCGTCTCGGTGAACTCCGGCATGTCGACCGGCGCGTTGCGGGCGAGGCGGCGGATCGCAGCATCCCACGAGACTTCTGCCGGGCGCACGAACGGCGCCACGGTCAGCACCGCCGGCAGCGGGTTGCCGCGGATCAGCGGGGGGAGGTAGGCGTCGAACGCGCGCGAAGCCCGCAGTGCCGACCGCAGCTGCGAGATCATGCCTCTCATCTGCAGCACGAGGTCGGGACGACCGGCCTCCTTGAAGCGCGCCACCGCCGCCTCTGCCATCTCGTCCGCCAGCACCGAGGTCGGCACCCGACGCCAGCCGGCCGGGCACAGCAGGCGGTACGGGGTGGGCGCGGTGGGCGCCGGCTTCTCGACGCCGAGCAGCTCGTCTCGCAGCGACATCAGCGCCCGCCTTCGGATCCGGCCGACGACGACTCCGAGAGCGCGGCGTCCGCGATGGCGGCGAACAGGACATCGGTGTCGACGGCGCGCGCGTTCGCGGCGGCCGGGTCATGGTCGTTCGTCACGACGTAGCAGACCCACGCCGGCGCGACGCCGAGCCATTCGATGCGCGGCATGGGCACCGGGTCCTCGTCCGCGTCGTTCCGCAGCACCAGGACGAGCGTGCGCCGGCGCGCCGCCGAGACGAAGCCGGGAACGTCGAGCCGCTCCAGCACGGGGGTCACCGCCGTGAACCCGGTGTCGGGCAGAAGATCGGCGGCATCCGTTCCATCCGGCGTGCGCGTCTCGAGATAGACGTCGACGAATCCGGTCGGCACGCCGTCGATCGGGTAGTGCCAGAAACGGCCCCACACGTGCGCGGCGGGAAAGAGCGCCACCGACTGGGCGGCGTCACGGACGACCGGTGCGACGACATCCGCGTCCGGGCGGCCCCGCGTCGTCTCGTCGGCGAGCCAGTCGGCCCACGATGCCGCATCGGCCCATCGGGTATCCACGTAGTCGAGCGGCACGCGGATCCAGCGGTTCGAGTCGTACTCGATGTCGACGAGCGTCACGACGCGTCGCCCGCCCAGACGACCGGCGGCTTCTTGCGCCGCAGGCGACGTGCGTCCTGAGGACGGATGATGCGCTTCTCCTCCAGCACCGTCAGCACCACGTCGTAGGACTTGTCGGCGCTGCCGCGCTCGGCGGGGCTCAGCTTCAGAGCCACACCGGCCCACCACTGCTCCACCGGATCCACCACAGGCTCGGTCGCATGGACGAATTCCGGCGATGCCAACGCGTCGCGGTCCATGCGTCGCGCGTAGACGGCCAGCGCGATGGCGCCGAGGATCGCGGCCGCGAGCAGGCACACCCCCGCGATCGGCCCCCACGGCTCGTAGACGTCGACCTCGTCCCAGCTGAACACGATGAACGCCAGCGCCACGGCCCAGAGCACGGCGAGGAAGAGGTACATGCGGAACCCATTGCGCGTGCGGGAACCGAAGTACTTCGAGCGAGGCCGCGTCCGTTCCTGGCTCACCAGGCCGACCAGGCTGACGACGGCGAGCACGCCGACCCACAGCGCCCCCGCATCGACATCGACGGCGACGCGGCCGTTGCGCGGGGACGGCAGGATGAACGACACCGCGATGACGCCCACCAGGAACGCCACCACCAGCACGACCTCTCGCCAGCGCGGCAGCCCGCCCCCATCCTTCGGCTGCGGCAGCGCGGCGCGCGCGCCCTCGGCGCGATCCAGCTCACCCTTCAGACGGGGAACCGCCACGACGAACGCGCCACGCGACGCATCCACCACGGCCCCGAGCGGCTTCATCCGCTCGAGTTGTGCGGACCGGCGTCCGATGTCGGCGCGCACACCGCCTTCCAGATCCGACACATGGGCTCCTATCGGGCGAACGGGTTGAAGTCGAGCAGCGGCAGGTCCGACACCGTCGGCAGCTCTCCGCCGAACCAGCCTGCCACGGCGCTCGTCGACTGCTCGACGCCGTTGACGAAGTTGAGCACATTCACGCCCTGCGCGATCCGCCCCGCCGCGTCGACGGTCTCCACCCACGTCGTCGCCGCGACCCGCGGCACCCCGCTGGTCGGCCAGGCGGTGAAGATCCGCTCCGAAAGGCTCAGCGCCTGCCCGTCGAGCCTGGCGCCGCCGGCGCGGATCGCGTTCCACGCACCCTGACCCCAGTTGCCGATGCTGGACTGAAGGAAGTCGTCGGCGAGATCCGTCGCGCGCGAAGCACGCGCAGCCTGACCGCCGCGGACGCCTCCTGCGCCGGCGATCGTGCGAAGCCCATCCTCGACCGCGTTCCGGCCGGCACCGATCACGCTCTCGGTGGCCGTGCCCATTCCCGCCGCTGCCCGCAGCGCCGGGAAGAACGCCATTCCCCCGCCGCGCATCGCCTTGAAAACGCCGCCTGCGAACGGCAGCACGGCGACGACGTCGAACACGAGGTCCCAGATGGCGACGCGTTTCGAACCGGCGACCATCATTCCGATGTGGATCACCAGCGTCAGCACCGCCGCGACCGTCGCCGCGACGAGGAGGAAGACGGCGAGCGGTCCGGTCGCGATGAGGGCGGCGATGACGAGGATCGTCCCGATGACGGTGAGCGCCTGCGCGAGGAAGTCGAAGGCGTCCTCCCACGGGTTGTCGTCGATGCCCGACGTCGTGTACGCGCTCTCGAGGTCGCGCACTGCAGCCTCGTACGCGTCCTCCCAGACGCCGTACCCGGACTCGAACGACGTCCAGAGCCCGTCCAGCTCCCCCTCGCGCAGTCCCTCGGAGTGACGCGCGTCGGAGACGGCGTCGTCGGCATTCGCGAGCTGCTGGTCGGTCGCCTCGTCCTGCCACGGCCACGGGTTGCGCAGATCGTCCGCGGTGCCCTCGGCATCCTGGCGCGCCTCGACGGCGGCGTTGTGCCGGTCGATCGCGGTCCAGATGTCGTCGATCAGCGGGTTCACCGTGCGCGTCTGCGCGGTCAGCAGCGCGCCGGCGTAGGTCACGAGCACGGGTCCGGAGGCCGTGTAGCGCTTGGCCACCTGCCCGAGCAGGTGCGACAGCTCCCCCGCGTCCTCGCGGATCGCGTCGAGCCCCTCGGCCTTGTAGCGCTCCTCGCTGGACAGCTTCTTCAGCTCTCCGGAGGTCCACTCCATCCGCTGGCCGATGAGCGTGTAGCTCTCCCCGGCCGCCTGGATGTCGCCCGGGTCGCCGTCGAGCGCCTCGAGCCGGAAGTGACGATTGGGTGAGTAGGTCATTCCGGGTCCTTCGCAAGCTCCACGTCGAGTTCACCGATGGTGTCGACGAAATCCTTGAGGTGCTGATGCACCTTCTCGAGATCCTCTACGACGACTTCGCGATTGCCGTCCCAGCCCGACTGGAACTCGTCGACCTTGTCGCGAAGCTCCGACCGTCCCGCGGGCCGACCGACCGCGTCCGACACGTCATCGGTGTCGCCGCCGATCTCCTCGAACTCGGTCTTGAAGGCCCCGAGTCGCGTCACCATCGTCCGCAGGTCGTCGAGATCGACGTCGATTCCGTCACCAGCCATGCGCGCAGCCCCTCTCGAGATGGACAGATGGATGCCGGCGGCCAGGGCCGCCGGCATCCATCAGAGAAACAGTGTCAGTTGCCGGCGAGTGCCTGGTCGGTGTCCTTGATCGCCTGCTGCATCTTGCGCAGCGACTCGCCCATGTCGGAGATGCCCTCGATGGCCTTCTCCAGGCCGGTGGTGAGCTCGTTGTAGCCCTCACCGAACTTGCCCGACGCGTGCTGCGTCTTGAAGTCGTCGCCCAGCAGACGGTCCACGTCGCTCTTGAGGCGACGCAGCACGTCGCCGATCTCCTCGCGACCGGAGTCGAGCTTGCCCGACATGGCCTCCATCTCACCGTAAGACGCCTTGAAATCAGCCACGATCCGTCCCTTTCTTGAAACCAGTGGACCCGATCAGGTCCACGGACAGGCTACGACACCGGGCCGCATCATCCACATGGGGAACATTCCCCATGTGGATGACTTCGCACTCAGCCGACCAGCGCGAGCTGCACCGTGACGAAGCGCCCGTTCTCCACGAACAGGCCTCGGCCGGGCGGGAACTCGTGGCGCTGCACCTTGGGGAACGGCACCTTGAAGAGCGACTCGCCGTCGTAGCTCTCGGGTCGCAGCGCGATGCCGTGCCTGCCGGCCTTGAGCTCGCCGATCAGTCCGTAGCCGCCGGACAGCTGCGTCACGTCGCCGTCCGCGACCAGGAAGTGGTCGCTTCGGTTGATGGCCTGGAACAGCTCCTTCAGCGGGCGCTCGGCATCGGTGTCGCCGAACTCGGTGATGTTCTCGACGACGATCGCGATGCGGCTGGACAGCGTCTCGTCGGCCACGATCTCCTTGAGCTCCTTGGCGAGCGCGCGGACATCCTCGATGCCGATGGCCGAACGTCGCCACGCCCGGTCGTCCCGCAGCACGGCGCGCCGGCCGCCGAAGTGGAACAGCTCCACCTTCGGATCGAAGCGCTCCAATGCCCGCACGATGCCGCGCACGGCGGTCGTCTTGCCGGACTGGGGCGGCCCCGCCACCACGAACGTGCCGACCGGCTCGAAGCCCTTCGGACCCAGCGTGTCGTCGCCGATGCCGAGCACCGGAAGGTCGTCGATCCGATCGGGGAGGGACGCGGCATCCAATTCCGTGGGAAGCGAGCCGATGTTGCGGGCCTCGACCGCACCGGCGGCCCGCAGCGCGGCGGCGAACTGCGCGGCGGCCGCGTTCTGCTCGGCGACGTTCGTGGTGCCCCCGATGACGGCGATCTGCGTCTCGAGGCCGTCCACGATGGCGCGGCCCGGGACGCTCCGCTCGTTGAGCACGTCCTTCGGCACCCCCAGGATCGAGTACGCGCCCTCGTCCGACATGCGCAGCACGACACGCTTCGTGACGTTGGCGCTCACGGCGGTCGGCACGGCGCCATAGCGGTCGGCGGTCGCGACGACGTGGATGCCCAGCGGGCGGCCTTCGCCGAGGATGCGCATGAAGATGGAGTAGTACGCCGCGCGGGCGGAGGTCGTCTCCCAGTCCTGCTTGAACACGCCGAACCCGTCGAGCAGGAGGATCACGCGCGGCTCGTCCACGTCGCCGGTGATGGCGCGGTACTCCGTCAGCGACGCGGCGCCCGCCTCGGAGAACCGCCTGCCGCGGTCGTCCAGCATCTGCCGGATGGTGCGCAGCAGGCGCTGCACGCGCTCGACGTCGTCGCCCGAGACCACCGAGCCCACCTGCGGCATCGTCTCGAGCGAGCGCAGCGCGCCGGTGCCGAAGTCGATGCCGTACACCGCGACGCGCCCCGCCCCCGGTCGCGCCCCCGCGGCGATGCCGATCGTGCGCAGCGTCGCAGACTTGCCGGCGCCGCTCGTGCCGTAGACGAGCATGTGGCCGTCGGTGTCGGGGCTGAAGAACACGGCCTCCTGCAGCTGCCGCTGCGGGATGTCCGCGAGGCCCAGCGGAATCCGATCGTCGCCGGTCATCGGCAGGTTCCGCAGGTCGATGGACGTCGCGAGGTCGTCGAGCCAGGGCCGACGCGGAGCCGGGATGCCGGCCTCCGCCGCCGCGGCCACCAGATTGGCCACGAGGCGCTTCTGGTCGTTGGGTCCGAGATCCTCGTCGTGCGTGTCGGACTCACCCTCGCCGTCGGTCTCCCAGAGCGCCACCGAGCCGAACCGCAGCTCGGCGACGCGCACCTGCGCGTGCTCGGGCTGATCGGTCGTCCAGCCGCCGGCATAGCCGGACTGGAACGGCACGAGCCGGCCGGGGCCCGTCTTGGCGATGCCGCGACCGGGGATCGACGGGTCGAAGGTCGAGGCGACCGCGTCGCCGACGACGTCGTTCGAGTCCGCAGCATCCGCCATGCGCAGCGCGACGCGCAGGTTGGTGTTCGCGCGCAGGTTGTCTTTGATCACACCGGCGGGGCGCTGCGTGGCCATGATGAGGTGGATGCCGAGAGACCGGCCCCGCTGCGCGATGTCGACGACGCCGTCCACGAACTCCGGCACTTCGGTGGCGAGCGCCGCGAACTCGTCGATGACGAGAACGAGGGCCGGCGGAGTCTCGGGGTCCTGCCGCTTCTCGAGCTCGAGCAGGTCCTTGGCCTTCTTGCGGTTGAACAGATGCTCGCGGTGGTGGAGTTCCGCTCGCAGGCTCGTGAGTGCCCGACGCACGAGGTGAGGGCTCAGGTCGGTCACCAGGCCGACCGTGTGCGGCAGCTCGACGCAGTCGGCGAAGGCGGATCCGCCCTTGTAGTCGACGAACAGGAAGGTGACCCGGTCGGGACTGTACTCGGCCGCCATGCCCAGCACCCACGCCTGCAGGAACTCGGACTTGCCCGAGCCGGTGGTGCCGCCCACGAGGGCGTGCGGACCCTGCGTGCGCAGGTCGAGCGACATCGCGTCAGGGCTCCCCTGCCCGATGTAGGCCTTGAGGGTTCCGGCGCGCTTCAGCCGCGGCCTCGGGCCCCTCGTGCGGTCGATGACGGAATTGTTCTGCCGCCACCGCTCGATCGCGGCCTGCGGCTCGGCGGCCATGTCGGTGCCGATCAGGCGCAGCATCGACACGCTCGCCGGCAGATCGGACGAGTCGGCCGCGACCGAGCTGGAGTCCACGACGGGTGCGAGGCGCTTCGCGAAGATCTCCGCGTAGCCGCGCGAGACGCCCTCGATCTGCACGGTGTGCGCGCGGTGGCCGGCGCGCACCCAGCCGACCATGGCGTCGTCGAGTCCCCCCGACACGTCGATGAAGGTGCGGCACGCGGCCGGCAGCGACTCCACGGTCGGTGCGACGAAGATCGTGTACACGCCCGCATCCGGTCCGCGTTCGATCACCTGCGTGAGGCGGGGGCGGTCGACGGGCGCGTCGTGGGTGACGAACAGCACGAGCGACACATCGGCCACATCGGAAGCGTCGCGTCCCTCTCCGACGCTCTTGCCCAGCGCCATCGACGTCTCGCTCTCGGCCACCGGCCCGCGGCGGGTCGCCGATCCCGAGAGGCGCTCGAGGATCGCCTCCTCCAGACCGTTCAGCAGGGCCGTGCCCGCCGACTGGCTGTCGGCGAGGGCCATCTCGGCGAACGGCGAGCGCGGGCTGGTCGTGTGTGGCAGCCACTTCATCCACTCCATGTCGCCGGTCCACGCCGGGTCGATGATGGCAGCGGTGACGACCTCGTTCGGGGCGTGCAGGCCGAACAGCTGCACACCGAGGCCGCGTACGACATCGGCGGCCAGTTCGCGCGGTCCGGCGATGCCGATGGCACCCGCCGAGGGCAGCAGCTCGATGGCGGGCACGTCGTCGAGCTGCGCGAACCGTTCGCGCAGGCCCCGTACCTGCTGGGCGTACTGCGCGATGCCGCGCTGGTCGTTGGGCTCCTGGACGGTGTTGCGGCTGTCGGCGGTGCCGACGCCGAGCCGGAGGCCCAGGAAGTTCCAGTGCTCCGGTCGCCGGGTCCACAGCAGCGGCCCGAGCGACATCGCGTTCTCGTAGATCGTGGCTGTCGCGGGCGCCTCCGCGCGGCGGCGCTCGCGCTCCAGTCGCTCCTCAGCCTCGAGGGTCTCTTCGAGCTCGTCGATCTGCGACTCGAACGTCTCGATCTCGAGCTCCAGCTTCTTGCCCTGCTGGGTGCGCTGGCCGATGAAGTTGCCGAGCATCATCAGCGGCGCCATCGCCACGATGAGCAGCGACGTCGGGCGCTGCGTCATCGCGAACATCGCGAAGCCGAGCAGCACCGGCGCCATGATCATCGGCCAGGGGAAGATGCGGGGGTCGGCTTCGTTGGGGATGATCGGATGCCGGAACTCGCGGCCGGTGTAGCGGTCCTCCACCCGCGGCGAACGGTTGAACATCAGCGCCCCGCCGCGTTCGAGCACGAGGGAGTCGTCGGTCTGCACACGCGGTGCGAGCGCGAACGACACCTCCGTGGCGCCGAGCGTGATGCGCTGCCCCGGCTGCACGCGCACGCGCTGCACGAGACCGCCGTCGACGATGAGCCCGTTCGCCGAGTTGAGGTCGATGAGGTCGATGCCCTGGTCGACGTCGACGCGGGCATGGCGCTTCGACACCAGCGGGTCGTCCAGCAGCACCTGCGCCGGCGCCACACGGCCGATCACGCTCGATCCCGCCGGCAGCGGGATCGTGCGGCCGGCATCGGGTCCGGAATGGATGCGCATGACGGCGGCGGTGGCCGCGGCATCCATCCCCGGCGCGAGGGCGGGGACGATGGACGCGTCGAAGCCCGACCCGATGGGTGCGTCGGCGATCGGCATCGCGGGGTTCAGATGCACCGGCTGGCCCGCCGGCGAGGCCACCAGCAGCGTCGGCGCCTCGCTCGCATTGACCCCGCCGGGGGACGCGAGCGCATCGCCGACGGCGAGGGTGCGCGCGACGTCCTGCACGGTGGCCGTCGCGTCGGCGGTCACGAGAACGTCGACGGACGATCCCACGCCGCGACGCAGGCTCAGCTTCAGCTTCACGAATCGGCACCTCTCGCCACGAGTTCGAACGACCTGCCGCCCACCTGCACCGACCAGCCGATCGGCACGCGCGCGGCCTGTCCGGCCGGCACGTCGACCACGTCGCCACCCGGCGACACCAGCTGGGTGCCGTTGCGGGATCCGCGGTCGGCGACCCACAGTCCGTCGGTGTCCTGGCCGAACGCCGCATGCGTCTTCGACATCAGCCGCTGCGGATCCTCGAGGCGGACGAGCGCGTCGACCTGCTCGCCCGCGGCCGGCTCGGGATCGCGGCCGATCAGCCCGCGCGCCGGGACGCGCACGATCGACCCGTCGTCGAACCGGATCATCGCCTGTGCGCGACGGGATCCGACCGGGCCGGTTCCGGCCGTCACCCC